>NZ_JBIUCF010000021.1:0-217428 GCF_044593615.1 Nonomuraea sp. NPDC051941 | reverse complement strand
CGTCCCGCGGGGATGTGCAGGACGGCGGCGATCGGGGCGGGGGTGTCGAACTTCTGCATCGTGTGCTCCTTGTGCGGCGTTTCTTTCGATGCCCCTACGATCGCCGACCGCTCTGATACCGGGCCGTCGCCGTCCTGACGCCGCCACTGACATCCGGCGGGCCTCTTACGTGCGTTCAGGGCGAGGCCGGCGACTGACCCTCGCCAGTGGCGTCAGGGTTGCCCGCACCAGCTTGAGTGGCTTGGTGGCAGCGGCCGGTTCACCTGTGCCGGCACCGCAAGTCGTTCGGTCACCTTGCCTGTTCAGATCGCTGACGATCGACCCGCCGCTCGGAACGGATCGACGACGACCCCGGGAACGCGGCATGAACAGGCCGAGAACGACCGGTGACGCAGCGTGTGGGAGGGGGTTCATGCGGACCCGGAAGGCGCCGATCCGTGAAGGGGCGGCTAGAAAGTGGCGGCGGCCAAGGCGAGCGCGCCGGCGGCCTCGTGGCGAAGCACCATGATCAGGAGCGTGGCGACCAGCGTGGCTATGAGCAGCCAGCTGATCAGGATGATGACCGTCGAGCGGCGTGGCCGCCTCCGGCGGCCCGGTTGCCCCTTGGCCTTCGCCTCGCTGCGACGCACCCGCTCGTTGAACGACTCCAGTCGTGCGACGAGTCGCGGATCGTCGGCGACGAGGTGCTGCTCAATCTGGGCCAGCATCCGCTCCTCGTCCTGCGACCAGGCCATAGGCGCACCTCCCGAACGCAAGCTCTGCGACGTCTTTCTGCCCAACCCTGAAGATCATTAGCCCCCGCCTGACCAGGTAATTGCAACCTCTTTTCAGTTTGCGATCATGCTCGAACTCTTGTTCTAATCATGGCATGCGCTGGGACAACCTGCGCCTGGCCGGGCCCGGTCAGGACGATCCGGCCGTGCCGCTGTTCGCTCGCGGCGCGGTCACCCGCACCTTCGACACGCCCGAGTTCAGGGGGATGACCTTCTATGAGATCCGGGCCAGATCCATCATCAACCGGGTTCCGGGGGCCCGCCGGGTCCCGTTCGAGTACACGATCAACCCCTACCGCGGGTGCACGCATCGCTGTATTTACTGTTTTGCCCGAAAAACGCATGAATATCTAGATTTTGATGCCGGGGCGGACTTCGACTCGAAGATCGTCGTCAAGGTCAACGCCGCCGAGCTGGCCCGCAAGGAGCTGGCCTCGCCGCGCTGGAGCGGCCACCACGTGGCCATGGGCACCAACGTCGACTGCTACCAGCGCGCGGAGGGCCGCTACAAGCTGATGCGCGGCATCCTGGCCGCGTTGCGCGACGCGCGAAACCCGTTCTCGATCCTCACCAAGGGCACGCTGATCCTGCGGGACCTCGACCTGCTGACGGAGGCCGCGGACGTCGCGGACGTGAGCACCAGCGTGTCCGTCGGCTTCGTCGACCCGGAGGCGTGGCGCGCGGTGGAGCCGGGCACCCCCAACCCGCGCAGGCGCCTCGAGGTGTGCGCGACGCTCAACGACAACGGGATCGCGTGCGGTGTCCTGATGGCCCCGATCCTCCCGTTCCTCACCGACTCCCCCACCCAGCTGGAGACCACCGTCAAGGAGATCGCCGCCTCCGGCGCCACCCACCTCGCCCCCATCGTGCTCCACCTGCGGCCGGGGGCGCGGGAGTGGTGGCTGGGGTGGCTGTCGCGCGAGCATCCGCGCCTGGTGCCGCGCTATCTGGAGCTGTACGGGCGCGGCGCGTACGCGCCCAAGGCGTACCAGGAGCGGGTGACGGGCCTGGTCAAGGAGCTGGCCAAGCGCCACGGCGTGGGCCGCGCCACCGCGGCCATGGCCCGCCGTCTCCCACCCCGGCCCGCGCTGGTCGCGGACGAGCCGGAGCAGCTACGCCTGCTCTGAGCTCCTCGCGACACCATCACGGCCCTCGCCGCGCCGATCCCGTACGCGATCATGGGCCGGCGCAGGAAGTGACGTTGACGGACTCGACGGCGTGTGCCGGTTCGGTCGGTGCGTAATTCGTGGCTCTCGCCGTCGTGTGGAGCGCGAGCTTCCTGTTGATCAAGGTCTCGCCGGACGGGGCACCAGACCTTGATCGGCGCACAACGGCATCGCGGCCCAGGGTTTCCACAGGCCGCCAGCGGTTTGCCACTGCCCGTTTACATGATCGTCACCGGCCCGGCCGACGCTGCTTGGTGCAGATCAAGGAGGCGCTGATGCGTTGGCTCAAGTCGCTCGTCGCGGCGATGCTCGTCCTGTCCGCTGGCGCGGTCCCGGCGTCAGCGTCGGTGTCCGCTGCCCCGGACGGCGCGCTGACGCTCGCTTCGTCCACCGTGCGCCGTGGCGAGCCGATCAAGGCGTCCTACACCACGCCCCGCCCCGATCCGACCAACTGGCTCGGCCTCTACACCGACCCGGGTGACGGCCCGGTGGACGAGAAGTTCGTCGGGCCGTCGGTGCGCTGGACGTACATCGCCGGGGAAAGCGGTGCGGCCACCCTGCCGACCGACGGGCTGGAGCCGGGCAACTACATCGTCTTCGCTCTGGCGCAGGACGGCTACCAGTGGCTCGCCGCGCCGGTGAAGGTCCGGATCACGAGCGACGCGCCGCTGCACTTCATCACCGACGCCTTCAAGTTGCGCAACGCCCGCGCCCTCACCCCGTACCAGGCGAGGGTGGGAGGTCTGGTACGGGGGGACACCGACGGGCTCACCTTCCGCAAGGTCAGCGGGCCGCGGTGGATCAGCGTGTCGGCCGACGGCGAGGTCACCGGGACGCCGCGCCTGCGCGACTCGCTGCGTCCGGAGCCCCTGCGGGTCGAGGTCCGCAACGCGCGCGCCGAGGCCAGCACGGCGACGGTCGGCATCGACGTCCGCCGTCCGGGCCAGGACCTGGTGCCCGAGCTCAAGGCGATGAGCTTCAACCTGTGGCACAGCGGCAGCCAGGTCGACGACGGCCGGGAGAAGGAGCTGCGGTTCCTGCTCCGGTCCGATGTGGACGTCGTGGGTCTCCAGGAGACCTCGGCCGTCTCCACCCGCGAGCTGGCCGAAGCGCTGGGCTGGGACTATCACCAGTCGGGCACCGACATCGGCGTGATCAGCCGTTACCCGATCACCGAACGCAAGGCGCCGGTGGACAGCGGCCCGCTGTCGGTGGCGACGAAGGTCCGGGTACGGATCGGCGAGCGCCAGGACGTCGTGGTGTGGAACGTCCACCTCGGCTACAACCCGTACGGCCCGTACGACACGTGCTTCGGCAAGCTGACGCAGGAACAGCTGCTGGCCAACGAGGAGCGCTCGGGGCGCACGCCCCAGATCCAGGCCGTCTTGAGCGAGATGGCACCGGACCTGGCCGCGGCGCGGCGTACGCCGGTGCTGCTGACGGGCGACTTCAACGCCCCGTCCCATCTGGACTGGACCA
Source organism: Nonomuraea sp. NPDC051941 (assembly GCF_044593615.1). Taxonomy (NCBI): domain Bacteria; kingdom Bacillati; phylum Actinomycetota; class Actinomycetes; order Streptosporangiales; family Streptosporangiaceae; genus Nonomuraea; species Nonomuraea sp. NPDC051941. Next base: position 214,010 of record NZ_JBIUCF010000021.1, on the reverse strand, counting down.
AGGACACGCGCCGGTGCGGGTACACCACGGTCCCGTGGCCGACCTCGGTGCTGCCCGCGCAGGCGGGGCTGCGGGACTCCTACCGGGTGGCGCACCCGAACCCGGTGACCGCGCCGGGCATCACCTGGTCGCCGATCTATCCGGTGTTCACCGGCGGTTACGGGTACGACCCGCACAAGGGAGAGCCCGAGCCGCAGGACCGGATCGACTTCGTCTACTACGCGGGCCCGCTCCGAGTGACCGGCTCCAGCGCCCTGGTCGAGGGCACGCCGACGGCCGTTCCCAACCACCGCGGCAACGCCTGGTCCTCGGACCACGCCGCCGTACTCACCACGTTCCGCACGTCCCGGCTCTGACCGCCCAAGCGGGGAGAAGCGACCGGTACGGAGTCAGCGGTCCGTACCGGTCGCGTTGTAGCCGTAACGCTCGACCACCGACCCCGACACCACGGGCTGCCCGGCCGGCATGACAGGCTCGGGCAGATCGGACACCACCTCGCGCAACCAGGGCGCAGGACTTCGGCGGCCTCCCCGCTATGGCCGACTCTGATCAAGGCGTGGGCTCCGCTGACCGCATCCGGTGGCGTTGCCACGGCTTCCTCCTGACAAGTCGCAGGATTGAACAAATTTAGTTCGTGCAGCCTCTCGCGAGGTTGTCTGAGACGGGATGGAAGATGCCGGCCAGGACACGCGGATCCCCAGCGCCCGGGAATCGTCCTGGGCGGCGACCGGGGTAGATTCGGCAGTGTGCTGAAGCGCATCAACTACGACGACCGCCAGCACCTGGTGTACGTGCGCGGTCGAGCGCTGCCCCTCGACGTCGTCGCCGCCTGGATGTCGGAATTCGCCCGGCACTCGCCTCCCCGGCGACCGCTGACGGTCCTGGACCTGGGCAGCGGCACCGGCCGGTTCTCCCCGGCCCTGGCCGACACCTTCGGCGGCCCGGTGTACGGCGTTGAACCCTCCGCCCGGATGCGTCAGGTGGCCGCGAACACCGCCGCTCACCCGTCGGTCACCTATCTCCAGGGCTCCGCCGAGCAGATCCCGCTGCCGGACGACCACTGCGACCTGATCCTCCTCTACCTGGTGATCCACCACATCCAGGACCTGCCCGCGGCGGCCCCGGAGATCTCCCGCGTGCTGGCCCCAGGTGGTCGGCTGCTCATCCGCAACGCCTTCGCCGACCGGATGCCCGACCCGCTGTGGCACCGCTGGTTCCCACGGGCCCGGGCCATCGAGGAAGAGCTCTTCCCCACGGTTGCCGGAGTGGTGGACGCCTTCGCCACGGTCGACTTGCGCCCTGTCGCCCTCACCTCGATCCGGCACCGGCTGGCAGCCAGTCACGCCGACTACGCCGCACGACTGCGGCTGCGCGCCAGCTCGGTCTTCGACCACATGACGGAGCAGGAAATCGCCGAAGGATTCGCCACCATGGACGCGGACCTCGCCGCGCATCCCGGCACCGGCCCGGTCGAGGAAGACTGCGATCTACTCACCCTGGCGGTCCCGGCGACGTGAGCCTCAGCGAGGCTGACGCGGCCGCGCGAGCCCGTCGACGAGCCGCTCACCGGGTACGAGCCGCGCCGGCGGCTCTGTCCCGCGATCCGGAGGGGCCGCGGCATGTGAGGAGTCAGGACGTGGGGATCGTGCCGTTGATGTAGTGGGTCTTCACGGTCTGCGCGATCGACTGCTGCCAGGCGGCCAGGTCGGTCTTGAGCTGCGCCGGCGTGCGGGTGCCCGTACGCAGGTCGGCGATGAAGGCGTCGTACCGGTCGAAGGCCCAGTTCTCGATCCCGAAGGCGTACTTCTGGATGCCGCCCTCGCCGTAGTATCCGCCGGCCAGGGCCGCCGTGTTGATGGAGTGGTCGGCGTTGCGACCGCAGCTGTAGCCGCACGAGTCGTCGTCGGTGTAGTCGTAGACGAGGTGGCGCTTGGCGTTGGTGGCCAGGTACATGTCGGCGAGTTCGGCCGGGGTGGTGCCCGCGTACGGGAAGAGCGGGACGAACACGCTGACTGTGGGCTCGCCGAGGGCCACCCACATCGTGGTGAGCTTGCCCTCGTACGGGTCACCGATCTTCGAGCCGGTGATCACCGTGCCGAAGGTGGAGACGAAGCGGTTGACGTGGTAACCGGTGGACTTGTCGGCGGCGGGCAGGTCACCGATGTTCTTGGCCAGGGACTCGATCGACCACTGCGTGCCGAGGCCGCCCGAGCGGACCTCCTTCTGGATGAAGTAGCGGTAGTCCTTCTTGTGCGCGTCGTCCATGCGGATGCCCGTGCGGGTGTGGCGCATGACGGCGCTGGTGGAGTCCTCCCAGTCGTGCACGCCGTCCGGCGTGTCGCCGTTGTTGACGACGGTGTCGTTCTCCACGGTCGTGGTCTGGTCGTCCACGAAGTACGGGAACCCGCTGGGCTTGGTCCACTGGACCTTGCTGAAGTTGTTGCGCCAGTCGTAGCCCGAGTACGCGCCGTCGGCCGGGTTGGCGGCGTCCTTGTCGTCGGTGTGCGGGGCCGCGTAGTTGCCGTCGGCGTCCTGGACATACTCGGAGGTGATGTTGTCGCGGGTGAAGCTGTCGCCGTCGATCTCGAACACGGCGGCGTTGCCCCACCGGTCGAAGACGCTGATGATCGTGGAGGTGTTGCGGCTGGTGCTGCCGTTGAAGCCGCCGCCGCCGTTGGTGTCGCGCAGCAGCTGCTCCACCTGGTCGACGTGTTCGGCGCGCGAGAGCACCAGGTGGTTGAGGTAGCCGCCGGTCATGCCCTTGGTCAGGTCCTGGGAGACGGGGAAGCCGCGGTCGGAGGCGAAGGCGGAGGTGAGGGTGTGGCCGGCGACCTGCACCAGGCCGAGGCCGCGGTCGTTGGCGCCCGCCCACGGGATGGCCGCGCCGGTGATGGGGTCCACGCCGGAGGAGCCGAGCGCGCTGACCCCGGTGTAGCCGTAGCGGGAGGTGTAGCGGTCACCGCTGCCGAAGCTGCTGCCGTCGGCCGGCTGGTGGTAGGGGACGACCTTCCATCCGTCGGGCGTGGACCAGTGGTCGCGGTTCTTCCAGACGACCGGGCGGCCGTCCACGGTGGACATGCCGGTCGCGATGGCGGAGCTGGAGGCGTGCGCGGGCGGGGTGCAGGCCAGGACGGTGACCAGCGCCGCGGCGGTGGCCATCAGGGGTTTCTTCACGCGCGTGCGGCCCTTTCGAGGAGGTCGGTGAACAGCACACAGGACTGGGGGTTGGTGTGGATGAGCTCTTCGGGGTGCCATTGGACGGCCAGGATGCCGTGCCCGGTGTGCTCCAGGCCCTCGATGAGGCCGTCGCCGCTGAACACGGTGGCGTCCAGGCCCTGGCCGAGGAGCTTGACGCCCTGCTTGTGGATGCTGTTGACGCCGAACTCGTCCGCGCCGAACAACTCGCCGAGCCGTCCGCCCTTGGCGGTGACCGTGTGGGCGAGGTGGGTGCGTGGCGCGTCGGGGCGGTGGTCGTCGGCGTACGGCGTTCGCGTGAGGTCCTGGTGCAGTTCGCCGCCGAAGTAGACGTTGACGAGCTGCAGCCCGCGGCAGATCGCCAGCACCGGCAGGCCGCGGTCGAGCGCCTGGTCGAGCATGGCCCACTCCAGCCGGTCACGTTCCAGGTCGAGCTTGACGGTCACGCCGTCCTCGACGGGCGACTCGTAGCGGGCGGGCTCGACCGAGGCGCCGCCGGCCAGGATCAGCGCGGTGGCCTCGGCGGGCAGGTCGAGCGTGTCATGCGCAGGGGTGATCATGCGCGGCAGGCCTCCGCTGTGCTCGACGGCCAGCTCGTAGGGCGCGGCAGGCGTATGGTCTCCGGCGGTGATGATGATCAAGTAGGTCAGCTCCGTGGGTCATTTGAGGCCGGTGGTGGCGATGCCCTGCACCAGCCGGCGTTGGAAGAACACGAACAGGAGGAACAGCGGCAGCAGCGAGACCACGGACATCGCGGTCATCGGCCCGAGGTCGGAACCCGCGGTGGCGTCAAGGAACATGCGCAGGCCGACGGGCAGGGTGAACTTCTCCGCGCTGTTGAGGTAGATCAGCTGCGGCAGGTAGTCGTTCCAGGTCCAGATGAAGGTGAAGATCGCCGTGGTGGCCAGCGCGGGTTTGATCAGCGGCAGGGTGATGTGCCAGTACCTGCGGAACGGCCCGCAGCCGTCCACGGCCGCCGCCTCGTCCAGCTCGCGTGGCAGTCCGCGCAGGAACTGCACGTTGAGGAAGACGAAGAAGGCGTCCATGGCCAGGAAGTACGGCACGATCAGCGGCAGCGGGCTGTCCACCCAGCCGAGCGCGTGGAAGATGGAGTACTGCGGGATCAGCAGCACGTCCTTGGGCAGCAGCAGCATGCCGATGGTGAGCGCGAAGCACACGGTCCTGCCGCGGAAGCTGAGCCGCGCGAAAGCGTAGGCGGCCAGCGAGCACGAGATCACGTTCCCGGCGACGGCCAGGAGGGCGATGACCGTCGAGTTGCGCAGGTAGGTGCCGAACGATTCCACGCCACCGCCCGCCCACCCCTGCACGAAGTTGTCGAACGTGGGGTCGGTGGGCAGGAGGGAGGCGTTCTGCGCGATCTCGGCCGTGGACTTGAACGCCGTCATGACCATCCAGACCAGCGGATAGAGCATGAGCACGAGGGTCGCGACGATCGCGACATGGGCGAGGCGGTTGTTCATGTGGTGTCGTCCCCGTAGTGGACCCAGCGGCGCGAGCTGCGGAACAGCAGGGCCGCGACGACCGCCAGCGCGATCAGCATGAGCCAGGCCATGGCCGAGGCGTAGCCCATGCGGTGGTGGTCGAAGCCCTGCTGGTAGAGATTGAGGGCGTAGAAGAGCGTGGAGTCGGCCGGGCCGCCGTTGCCGTCGCCGACGAGCTGGGCCGGGGCGAAGGTCTGGAACGCTCCGATGATGCCCAGCAGCAGATTGAAGAAGACGATCGGGCTGAGCATCGGCACGGTGACGCTGACGAACTTGCGCAGCCGGCCCGCGCCGTCGAGCGCGGCGGCCTCGTACAGCTCGCCGGGGATCTGCTTGAGCCCGGCCAGGAAGATGACCATCGGAGCGCCGAAGCGCCACACCTCCAGCGCGACGATCGTCCAGATCACCGTCGAGGGGTCGTTGATCCAGGAACGCTCGTCCACCCCGAACCAGCCGAGCACGCCGTTGACCGGGCCGCCGTAGTCGAACATGGCCCGCCACGTGATGGACACCGCCACGCTGGCGGCCAGCAGAGAGGGCAGGTAGAACAGCGAGCGGTAGAGCCCCTTGCCCCGGCGCTCCTTGACCAGCAGCAGTGCGGCGGCCAGCGCCGCGGCGAGTTGCAGGGGGACCGCGACCAGCACGTACCCGCCGGTGATGAGGATCGAGTGCAGGAACCGGTCGTCCTCGGTGAACAGCTCCAGGTAGTTGCCGAACCCGACCCACTCCGGGGTGGACAGCAGGTCGTAGTCGGTGAACGACAGGTACAGCGACCAGCCGAGCGGCGCCACGACGAGCAGGATCAGTCCGGCGGCCCACGGGACGAGGAACGCGTAGGCCGCCGCGTCGCGCTTGATCAACTGGCTCGTCCCAGCACCTTGCCGGCGTCCTCGAAGAACGCCGCGGCGGCCTGCTCGACGCTCGCCTTGCCGAACCAGACGTCCTGGGTGTGCCGGGTGAGCAGGTCGGAGCGGACCTCCTTGCCGCCCGCCGGGTCGGGGGCGGGGGCCTGACCGCTGTTGCCGGGCTTGCGCAGGTGTTCGACGTACTCGGCGATCTGCTTGTCCTGCGGGCCGAGTGCGGGCAGCAAGGATGCGGCAATGGCGGAGTTCGGCGGCACGCCACGCGACAGGCCCAGGGCCTTGCCCGCCTCCGGGTCGTTGAGCAGGAAGTCCAGCAGTTGCACGGCCTCGCGCGGATGTTCGGTCTTGGCGTTGACCGCCCAGCTCACCGAACGCATCAGGTGGACGCCGGGCCGTCCGGCCTCGCCGGGGAGCGGGCCGTACGCCCAGTCCTCGCTCGGGAGGCTGACGCTGGTGCCGTACACGCTCATGGCGACCTTCTTGGCGGCCACCGGGTCCTGGGACACGTCGCCGCCGGCCGAGCCGGTGGTGACGTCGGCGGGCGGGACCACGCCCTTGGCACGCAGATCGGCCCAGAGCGTCCACCACTCGGCCAGGTCCTCCTTGGTGAAGCCGAGCGCGTTGGCCTTTGCCGAGAACCAGTCCTTGCCCTTCTGGCGAAGGAACACCTGCAGGTGGTTGTGCTGGGCACTGCTGTCGGCCAGCGCCCAGGTGCCCTTCGGCAGCGCGGTGGCCAGCTTGGTGGCCTGGGCCGCGAAGTCCTGCCAGCTCGTCTCGGCCGAGGGGGCGGCCATTCCCGCGCCTTTCAGCAGTGCCGGCTGGTAGACCAGGGCCATCGGGCTGGTGCCCGCAGGCACGTCCATCAGCTTGCCGTCGATCGTGCCCTGGGCGAGGAACTCCGCCCCCAGCTCGTCGGTGCGCAGAACATCCTTGTACGCGCCGAGGTCGAGCAACAGCCCCTTGGCCGCGTACGTGCGCACCTGGTCGTCCTGGAAGACGTCAGGCGCCGCACCGGAGGCGAACTCGGTGTTGAGCTTGTCGTAGTAGCCGGGGAAGGCTGACGGGCGGACCTTCACCTCGATGTTCGGGTGCTTCTTCCTGAAAAGGTCGATCGCGGCGTTGGTCGCCTTGGTGCGGGCGGGGTTGCCCCACCAGGCGATGGTCAGGGTGATCTTGTCGGGATCGCCGGCCTGTCCGCCCGAGGAGCAGCCGGTGAGCAGGAGAGCCGCGGAGGCGAGCAGCGCCAGGCGGGAACGCAGCATGTGGGGGCCTTTCAAGAGCTGCGGTGGTGATCTCAGGTGACGGTGGCGCGCTGGAGCCGGAGCAGGAGCTCCCAGTCGGTGCGCAGCGTGTCGAGGACTTGGTTGAGTGAGCGTTCGCTCGGGGCGTGCCGCAGCTCGACGAGCTCGGCCCGCGGAGCGACGCGCCGCACCATGGCGGCGGCGGTGCTGGTGTGCAGGACGGTACGGGTCTGCGGCAGGGCGCGCAGCAGCGCGTCCTCGTCATCGTCGGCGACGAAGTCCATGGGCGGCATGCCGGGGTGCCGCTCCTGGATCAGGGCCTCGTAGCTGGGGCGGGTGGCGGGCCTGGCGACCAGGACCAGCCGGTCTTTCGGGCCGAAGCGGCGGATCCGGTCGAACACCTCGGTGTCCAGCTCGGAGGTGAGGGGCAGCACCCGTACGGGCTCGTCGGCCAACCGCTCCTCGACCTCCCTGACGTGGAAGACCAGGCTGATCACGTGGGTGACGTCTTTGGCGCCCACCCGGCGGAAGTCCTCGATGTCCAGGGCCTCGATGGCTCCGAGACCGTCGGGCAGCCGGGCCGTCAGGGTGGCCGCGTACCGCTCGGCCGAGGCGTGGACTCCGACGAACGACACCCGCAGCCCCAGGTCGAGCATGGCCAGGCGCTGGCGTACCACCTGGCCCGCGACGGCAGGGGGGACCGCGTCGGCGAGGAGCGCGATCAGGGTGCCGTCGACCTTGGCGACCTGCCGCAGGTCCCAGGGTCCGCCGCCGGGGGCGGCGGACCTGTCGGGCTGGGTCACGCGGGTGCCGACGCCCTGGCGGGTCTCGGCGAACCCGGCCTGCGCCAGCCCGTCGTACGCCTGGCGCACGGTGTCGACGGCCACACCGAGCCGCTGCGCCAGGACGCGCACGGCCGGGAGGTTCGTCCCCGGCTGCAGTTCGCCCGTGGCGATGATGTATTCGAGCTGAGTCCGCAGCTGAACCCAGATCGGGATGCCCGAATCGGGATCGATGCGGAGCCGTCTTCCGAGCTCAACGTCGGTCATGGAGTGTTATACAACAGTAGAACAGTTCACCTGTCAACGATCACCTGATGAGACGGCGCCGGCAGCACCGCCAGCACGTCGCCGACTTCCCCCGCACCTGGCCACGCCATCCTCACCCGGAGCACGGCCGCCCGCCTGTGGGACTGGCCGGCAGAATGCGGCGACATCCCGGCGGCCTGTTCCCTCCGTTCAACCCGCGCGCAGCGAGCAGGCCCAGTCGGAGGGTCGCGAGCACCGGCAACGACACCCGGTCCAACCCCAGCTTCAATCCGCTGGGCCACGCCGAGCGCTATGTTCCGCAGCTCGGCGTTGTCGTCCAGGCGATCGGGATGGGTGGTCGGCAGGGCGAATGCCGAGTTGTTCGGTGATCGTAGGAGCAGGCGGTCCGCTGGCGCGGACCTGCTGCGACCGATGCGCGAGCCGCGCCGCCACCGGCCCAACCACTACTCGATCTGCCCCGGATTGCGCCGGCTCAGTTCGGCTCGACCGCGTATACCTCGATCTCCACTTTCATTCGAGGGTCGAGCAGCCCTGATACCTCAACCAAGGTAGCCGCCGGCCGTACCTCCCCGAATACTTCGCGGTGCGCCCTGGCCACCAGCTCTGCGTCAGCAATGTCGGTGACATGCACTTGGTCTGCGATTCGGACGGCTCGGTTGTAGCCGTACACGTCCTCGAACGGCCCGCCCGACGACACATTCCGCCGCATCTGCCCCTCCACTACGCTAGATCACCAATGAGCGGCAACACCAAGTGCGACAACTGCTCCAGTGGCCCCCTGCATCCGCCGCCCGATTTTTCGAGGCAAATCCATCCCGCTTCCGGTGTCCAGCAGGTTGACTGAGCTGCTCCAGGTGCAGTGGGTTTCCCACGCCGTGCCGGGCGAGGTCGTCCAGCCTGTCACCAGTGGTGAGACCGAGCGGGCCGATCCCCGCAGCGCCGCCTTACTGGCGACGAAACTGGAGGGTCGGCCGATGTGAAAGACACCCGAGCCTGGGCTCGGGCGTCTGTTTCGATCGACGACGGGCTGGTAACTAGCGGCCTACCCGCACCTCGCGCAGTTGCAGCCGGTTGCCGTCGGGATCCTGGAAGACCGCGAGACAGCCCCACGGGTACTCGAGCACCTCGGTATCGAACTGCACGCCGCGCGACTTCAGCGTCTGGTATGCCTTCTGGAAGTCTCCGGTGTCGATGGTGTACGCCCCCGGGGTGTGGCTCTTGAGCGGCTGGGCCTGCCCGGGTGTCCCCGGCCACAGAACCAGCTGGAACTTTTGCCCGGGGAGACCGACCGTGAGGAACCGTGGTCCGTCGGGCGTCGGATTGTCGAACCGCTGCTCGAAGTCAAGCACGTTGGTGTAGAAGTCGAGCGCCTTGTCCTGGTCGCTGACGAACACCGTCGCATACGCGATTTCTTTCAGCATCGTTGTCCCTCCTGGGTTCGTGGTCGTTACCGGTATGACCGATGGCGACGAGCGAATGTGACCACCGGCCTCCGGGTCACCAGTCGAGCGGAGTCATGTCGAGGCGGCGGAGGCGCTCGGGGTCGGCGAGAATGTCGATCGTGGCGATCCTGCCGCCCCTGACGGTGAATCCGGCGACCGACTCGGGCTCACCGTCCCGCCTGGTGACCACCCCGACCGCGCCGTTGATCAGCGCCAGCTCAATGGCCAGGCCGAGCCGCGAGAAGGTCACCGCCTGGCGAGCGATCGCCTCTGCTCCGCGGACCTCGCCCGACCCAGGGGCGGGACCGACGTCGGCTCTGAGCACCGCGTCCGGGTGCAGCACGCAGACCAGTCGGTCGAAGTCCCCCTCACGCGCGGCCACCAGGAATGCCTCGACGACCTCGCGTTGAGCCCGGGGATCGCAGTCGGGGACCGTCTCCTCAACGCGCACGCGGCGGCGCGCGCGGCTGGCGAGCTGGCGTGCCGCCTCCGGGGAACGGTCGACGATCGGCGCGATCTGGTCGAAGGGCACCGCGAACATGTCGTGCAGCACGAAGGCAAGCCGCTCGGCCGGGCTCAGCTTCTCCAGCACGACCAGCAGGGCCAGGCCCATCGAGTCGGCCAGCAGCGCCTCATGCTCGGGGTCGGTGCCATCGACGCGGTCGACGATCGGCTCCGGTATGTGCACGGCGTCCAGAGACTCCTCGCGTCGCGTTCGACGTGCGTGCAGCATATTCAGCGAGACGCGCGCCACCGCCGTCGTCAGCCATCCGCCGAGGTTCCCGATCTCACCGGCGTCCGAGCGGCTCAGCCGGATCCACGCCTCCTGGACGGCATCGTCGGCCTCACTCACCGATCCGAGCATCCGATACGCCACAGCTTTGAGCTGGGCGCGATGCGCCTCAAATCGCTCCGCCAACCACTGATTGTCGTCCATCCGCCCCACCCGTTCGTCCGTTCGTGTTACAGCACTGACCGACTGAACATCGCGAATGTGACCTCGCGACAGGCAAGAAGATCGCAGTCCCGAGGGCGCGACTGGGCCGGCTCAACGGAGAGGACCCTGACGCGTGAACACGTCCCCTTGATCAACCTCAGTCATGGCCCGGACCTCCAGCTGCCCTGTCCGACCACCACCATCGGGGAGTCGCTCGTTATGGCGAGAGGTCGGCAATTGGACCTTGCGTGTGCTGATCCGTGGCCGCCGGCGTGGGATTTGATGCGCTCGAACCCCCGGTTCGGCCGAGGGTGGGCCAGGGATCAGACCGGGGGATCCCTCATGGCGGAACCCGCCCCTCGACGGAAGGCTGGGGATCATGAACATCAAGCTCGTCACCGCAGCGGCCCTTACCAGCATCGCCATCGCGACCCCGGCCTGGGCCGCCGACCAGCCCAAGCAGCTTCAGCGCGATGCCGACGCGCTCAAGGCCACCGGGGCCACCGGCGTCCTGGCCGCGGCCACGACCCCAGGAGGCACCTCGGCCGCCCGCAGCGGCGTGGCCGACCTGACGACCGGCGAGCCCGTCCCGTGGAATGCGTACTATCGGATCGGCAGCACCACCAAGACGTTCGTGGCGGCGATCGCGCTGCAGCTCGTGGGTGAGGGCAAGCTGCGGCTGGACGACACCGTCGAGCGATGGCTGCCTGGACTGGTGGAGGGCAACGGCAACGACGGGGCGAAGATCACGGTACGGCAGTTGCTCGGGCAGACCAGCGGTCTGCCGGAGTATGCCGATGACGTCCCGCTGGAGCGAGCGACCAGCGAGTCAGGATTCCGGCGCGAGCGGTTCCGCGTCTACCGGCCCGAAGAGTTCGTGGCGATGGCCATGCGGCACAAACCGGCGTTCGAGCCGGGCAAGGGCTGGGCGTACTCCAACACCAACTACGTCCTGGTGGGTATGATCATTGAGAAGGTGACTGGCACCCCTTGGCAGCAGCAGCTCCTGGAGCGCGTGATCGAGCCGCTGGGATTGCGGCACACCTACGCGCCGGGTACATCGCCGTTCCTGCCGCAGCCGCGCATGACGACGTACAAGCGGTTCACGGCGGATGGGCCGATGGCGGACGTGACGACGTATTTCCCGGGCGGGACCGATCATTCGCTGGTCAGCACGCCGGACGACGTCAACCGGTTCTTCAGCGCGCTGCTCGGGGGCAGGCTACTGCGCCCGAGCGAACTGGCGGAGATGACGAAGACCGTGCCGGCCACTCCGTTCCGGGCCTTCTGGCGCGATGCCGGGTACGGTCTGGGGATCATGAAGCGGCGGCTGCCGTGCGGCGGGTGGGTCTGGTTCCACGGCGGGGGCGGGTGGAACGCCATCAGCGACAACGCCGTCACCGCCGACGGCCGCCGCGTCGCCTCCGTGGCGTACTCCAGCGCACTCCGCCCTGATCAGGACCCACTTCCCCAGATCAAGGCCTCGGCCTCCCTGATCGACCACGCTCTCTGCTAGGCGTGCTGATCATGCGTACGACGCCGCGCACGCGCTCGCGGCCATTCCGGACGACTACGCGTGCGGGCGAGCGGTTGCAGGGCCAGTGGGACTTCTTCGTACAGAACACGCACCCGCGCACGATCCAGGCAGCCGGTGAGCAGACAAGGCCGGAGAACGCCAACTACCGGGCTTCGGGGGAAGCTCCCGAGAACTCGACTCAGGAGCTGTTGCTCAGTCACCTGTCCAGGGACTGCCAGAAGCGGCACTGATGCTCCCGGCACAGGTTCACCGGGCGGATGCCGGACGCGCCGGGGGCGAGTCGCTGGACGTCGTCCTGCCCGGCGCGTACGGCGGGCCAGGGCGGTGTCGCGGTTCCGTTGGGATCGCCGTGGTGGGCGAAACGGCTCCAGTAGTCGATCATCGTGCCGGACAACCGTGACTGAGCCGGTGACAACGTCCGGCCGGCGAAGTAATCGGCCTCGAAAAGGTACTGCAGCTCGGAGGCGTGGAAGGCGCCGGTGGGGAAGCTCGGCACGACCGGAGTGCTGCTCACCCAGGGGGCCCATCGGTCCGCGAACTCGTAGGCGTATGTCGGCACGCGGGCGGCGAGCAGGCGGTTGGTCTCGGTTGCCGGACTCGCCCAGAGGTGATCGGTCATAACGGACTGCATGGCGAGGCCCGCACGGCTCGTACCAGGTTCGCCGTACTTGTCCAGCGGATAGCGGGCCAGCACCTTGGCGGCCCGTTCGCCGAAGAAGGCGTTGATCTGCTGGACGTACCCCGCGTCAGTGAGCGGTGGCGCGCCCGCCATCTCCTGGTTGAAGGTGACATGCTCGTCGCGGGTGACACCGTGCATCACCGGCACCCGGTTGAACCGTCCTTCGGCGAGGGCCTCGGCCGGTTCCAGCGGTAGCAGCGGCCCGCCGATCACTGGTGCGAACTCGTTCTGGCTTTGAGCCAGCAACTCCGCCGAGGTCCTGGCCCGCAGGCACGCTGCCACGGCGCCGGCGCGGGCGTCGGTGCAGCCGAGCCGCTCGGCCGTGGCCTCACCATGCTGGTACGCCTGCGCGAGCGGCCGTGGCAGCCAGCTCCACCCGGCCGGCCAGCGCGTCATCAGGCACGGCGCGCTCTGGATGATCGCCCGGTGGAACAGCCCGGCCGACTTCGGCGAGATCAGGTGTGCGCAGGCGCTCGCACCTCCGGCCGACTCGCCGGCCACGGTCACGTTGCGGGGGTCGCCGCCGAACGCGGCGGCGTTCCGCCTGACCCACCGGAGCGCCGCCTGCTGGTCCTCGATGCCGAAGTTGCCCGACAGGTTCTCGGCGTTCGCTCCCTCCAGGGCAGGATGGGCCAGGTAGCCGAAGATGCCGAGCCGGTAGTTCACGGTGACGACCATGAGGTCACCCCTGGTGGCCAGCCGGCTCGCGCCGTACATGGCGCCAGAGCCGTTCCGGAAGCCGCCACCGTGCAGCCACACGAGCACGGGAAGCGGCTCGCCGCGCTTCACCCCGCGCGGTGTGGTCACGTTCAAATACAGGCAGTCCTCACTCGTGCTCTGCTTCTCGCCCAGCACACCGGCGGTCTGCGCGCACGCGGGGCCCGGCTTCGTGGTCGCACGCTCCCCCGCCCACGGTACGACCGGCTGCGGCGAGACCCACCGCAGGTCGCCGACCGGAGGCGCGGCGAACGGGATGCCCTGGAACGATCGCTGATCCCCGGCGACGACACCACGCACCTGGCCACTGTCGATCGTGACCACGGCGCCCTGCCCCGCTTCATCCGTGTTCGCCGCCCACGCGGCAGCGGGGCCGCATAACAGAACGAGCCCGGCCACAACCGCCAGAGTGCCCCGGCCGGCTCGCGCGAGCATCCCGCGCCCTCGATTCCTGGACGTCCACGGCCTTGCGCGTAGATGATCCACCGCTCCTCCTGCCACATGCAAAAGAAAGAAAGCCCGTGGTTCACTTTTGCGCCGACCACCTGGTGACACACTCCCGGCAGCACCCCAGGCCGTGTTCCGGTCAGCCCTACTACGGAGGTTCGCGCTGCTGGCCGGCCATGGAAAGCCTTTGCTCGGCCGGCGACAGTCACGCCCCTCCCGTCCCTCTGCGCCAGAGGCAGGCCGGGCCCGGCCTACGGTTGGCGCAAGTGACGAGCCTCACCGGCGGACGCGGCAGGGTTTATCCGCCTGCCCGCTGGAAGGTCGTGATCGGGATGCCTTCGCCGACCGTCTTGGACTCGGTCAGCCGCCACGTCGTCTTGCGCGTGGTCTCCCCGAACGGTCGCCTGCCGGTGCCGAGAATGACCGGGAAGGCCATCAGGCGGATCTCGTCGACGAGGTCACCGGCGATCAGCGCCTGCACGAGCCGGGTGCTGCCGGGCACCTGGATCTCGCCGTCCACCTCCTCCTTCAGCCTGGTCACCTCCTCGAGCACGTCACCCTTGATCACGCGAGTGTTGTTCCACTCAGGGTCGGTGAGGGTGCTGGAGAGCACGTACTTCGGCATGCTGTTGTACTTGTCGGCCAAGGGACCTTGGTAGTGGGGCCAGGCGCCGGCGAAGGACTCGTAGGGCGTCTGCGTTTCTTCGGTGTGTCTAGTGGCTGTAGGCGAACTCCCGCAGCGCGGCGGCGAGCACGTCAGCCGTGGTGCCGTGGTTCTCGCCGGGTACCGCCCGCAGGGTCGCGGTGGGCAGGAGATCGGACAGCGCCCGGGCCCCGGTGATCAGCCACGGCATGGTGCCGGTGCCGTGCATGACCAGGACGGGTACGGTGACCGCGGCCCAGCGATCGCGGGGCAGCGGGGCGCCCGACATGGTGGCGCCCATGATCCGTCCGTCGTAGGCGATGGTGTGCGCGACGGCCTCCGTGGGAGGCCAGACCGGGCTTTGCCGCATACCGGTGACCATCTCGGCCGGGAGGCCGACCGCCGCGGTCATGAACACCTCCACCGCGTCGCCCGGGCGACCGTCAGCGACGCAGGCGTCGAGCCGCTCGACGTAGTCGGCCGGCAGCGGCGGGCGGCTGTCGTCGACGACGAACGGCGGCTCGAACAGCGCCAGCCGGGTGATCGGCAGGCCGGCGGCCGCGGCGTGCAGGGCCAGCACGGCCCCGGAGGACCAGCCGAACACGATGGCCGACCCGCCGGCGTGGTCGATCAGAGCGGCAAGATCCTCGAACTCGCGCTCCACCGCGTAGGGTGCGGTGTCGGTGCTCTCGCCGCGGCCGCGGCGGTCGTAGGCGTAGACCCGGAACTCATCGCGTAGCAGCTGCCCTGCCTCGGCGTTGATCGGGTTGACCGCGCGATGGGCGGTGGCCCCGTCAATCATGATCAGTGGTTGGCCGTCGCCCCATACGTCGAAGGCGATCTCGGTGCCGTCCTTGGACTGAACAGTGCCCATCTTGGTTCCCTTCAACTTGTACCGTACGGTACTGTACCGCTAGAGCGAACAGTACCGTACGGTACACTTCGAGAGGATGTCAACGGTCGCCCGGCGCGAACTCAGGAGGACCGAAATGCCACACGCCGCATCCCCACATGCGCAGACCCGACGCCGAATCATGGATGCGGCGCTGGAGGTGTTCCTCCGTGACGGCTACGTCGGCGCCAAGACCGACGAGATCGCCACCGCGGCGGGGGCGTCGAAGCAGACGATCTACAAGCACTTCGGGCCCAAGGAGAGCCTGTTCGAGCAGATCGTGCTCGATCGCCTCGTCGGCATCGACCAGATCTTCCAGAACGCCATGGGCGAGCTGGCCACCACGGATGACGTCGAGACCACCCTGCGGGCGGTCGCGCGCCGGTTCATCCACACCCTCACACAACCGTCCCACCTGCGCGTGCGCCGCCTCGTCATCGCCGAGGCCGGCCGCTTCCCGAAACTCGGCCACGCCTACTTCGAGGCGGGCCCCGAGCGCGTGCACGCCGCCCTGGCCTCGTGCTTCGAGCAACTGACAGGCCGCGGACTGCTGAAGATCGACGAACCCGTGCTCGCCGCCAATCACTTCACCTGGCTCGTCTCGTCGATCCCGGTCAACAAGGTCATGTTCTGCGGCGACGACATCCGCTTCCCACCGTCCGAGCTCGATCACTACGCCGACGCCGCCGCCCACGTTTTCCTCGCCGCCTACCGCACACCCGGGTAGCACCTCACCGGTCCAGTTCTTTTATGGCACCGCAGAATTGGGCCGGCGATCGCCATCAAGGCTGGTGGGTGCCATCAGTCGAGCCACTACAAGCAATAAAGTTGCTCCCTATTTCCTATTATGCAGGGACGACTTTATCGTGATGTAGGGTCGAATATGCATTTGCCATTCAGCCATCTTCGCCCGTGGAACCGTAGGACATTCTCCGGACATTTGAAGGGCACGCCCCGCCCTGGTGTCCAGGATCGAGGCGAACGTCATGAACCAGTTCGCCGACCCGAGCTTCCCCCAGGAGTCAACCCGGTACCTGAGAACCGACGCCACACGTCGATCACTGCAACGGAGCAGACCTCCCAGCAAGGCCTCGCCCCGTCACCCTCCATAGAGGCAGATCAGCGTGGCTCCCGTCGGGCACCTACGCAGATCTGCCGGTTCGGGTTGCGTCCTGTCGCGAGTGTGGCGAGACACCGGGCGGGCCATGAAATGTGTTTCCGACGCGGCGATCCTCCTCTAGATTGACGGCGTGGATATTGGGATCACCACCTTCGCCGGCGCGTATGGCATGGAGCCGCCCGCGATCGGTCGCGCGATCGAAGAACGCGGTTTCGAGTCACTGTTCTTTCCGGAACACACCCACATCCCCGTGCACAGTCGGCGGCCGGACGGGAGCTCCCCCCGGCCCTATGCCGAAACCTACGACCCGTTCGTGGCGCTGTCCGCGGTCGCCGCGGTCACCCGCACTCTCAAGCTCGGCACCGGGGTGTGCCTGGTGACGCAACGGGACCCGATCGTGACGGCCAAGCAGGTCGCCTGCCTTGACCGGCTGTCCGGCGGCCGGCTTCTCTTCGGCGTCGGCGCCGGCTGGAACCGCATGGAGCTGGCCAACCACGGCACCGACCCCCGCACCCGGATGGCGCTGCTCGCCGAACGAGTGCAGGCGATGCGCCGGATCTGGACCGATGAAGAGGCCGAGTTCCATGGAAAGTACGTCAACTTCGACTCGATCTGGTCTTGGCCCAAGCCGCTCCAGCGGCCGCATCCACCGGTCTTGGTCGGCGGTAACGGGCCGGGCGCCGAGGATCGGGTTCTGGCGTTCGGCGACGGCTGGTTCCCGCAATGCGAAGGGCTCGCGGACGCTGTCGAACTGAGCGAGCGTGCCGTGACACTACGCCGGCGTGCCGCCGACACCGGCCGGGGACGGATCCCGATCACGGTGTTCAACACCCCGCCGGACGGGCGACTACTCGACACGCTCGCCGACGCCGGCCTGGACCGGTGCCTGCTCCTACTCCCGGCCAGGACAGAGTCACAGATGCTCGCCCAACTCGATGAGTGGGCACCGCTCGCGTCCATGTGGCGACAGGTCACGTGAGCGCGACGGAGTGGAGCCGCACCACAACCCGCGTACGCGGCCGAAAGCCATCCGGATCCACCGCAGGCGACGCGCAGTCCTCCTGTGACCCGTCACCGTGCATGATCGGTTGGCCTCCCGGTTCCAGGCGAAGGCTGGAACCTGACTAGCGCCGAAGTCGTCGTGGCCGGGCACGCGGAGCAACCTCCACCTTGTGGAGGTCCTCCTGTTCACGAACCGAGCACAGGCATCCGAGCAGCGCATCCGCCATCTGGTTGCGGGCGAGCAGGTCGCCGATGTCGTTGGTGATGTGCGCCGGAGTCTCGGTGATCGCGCTCGTCATCGGTCAGCCGGAGCGCGCGGGCCAGCGCGGCGAGGATCTGTAATGAAGGTTGCGGGCTGCGAGCGCACAGCTACGGCGGCCTGTCGACCATGGTCAACGTGCCTGCCACGGTGGACACCGTACGAATGGCGGGTGTACGCCATACAGCACGACGGCGGGGAGAATCCCAGCCGCAGCGATACAAACAACGCTGAGCGGCACTTAACCGAGCCGACTCATGATCCGCGGGCCTCGATCGGCACTGGGCTTGCCAGAAAGTTCGCCCCTTTGTGCCGCTCCAGGGACACGTCCGCGTGGAGAGATCGTTCCGAGAGTGGCGTGGGTTACTGTTTCCGCATGGTTCTGGGGCGGATCGCCGAGCGGGCCCGGATCGACGATCTGCTCGCGAGCGCCCGTGCGGGCCGCCGCGGAGTGTTGTTGATCACGGGTGAGGCCGGGATCGGCAAGACCGTGCTGCTCGACTATGCCGCCGCCGCGGCGGCCGATCTGCGGGTGCTGCGTGGCGTCGGCATCGAGTCGGAGGCCGAACTGCCCTTTGCGGGGTTGCGCCTGCTGCTGTGTCCGTACCTCGACCGGCTCGGCACGCTGCCCGGCCCGCAGGCGGCGGCGCTGCGGACGGCGTTCGGGCTGGACGAGGCGACGGTCGGCGACCGGTTCCTGATCGGCGCGGCGGCCCTGTCGCTGCTGTCGGAGCTGAGCGGCGATCGCCCTCTGGCGTGCCTGATCGATGACACCCAGTGGTTCGACCGGGCGTCCTTGGACGCGCTGCTGTTCGCCGCCCGGCGGCTGCACGCCGACCCCATCGCGATGATCTTCACGGGCAGGAGCGGGGACGGGGACGCTCCGCCATGCCAGGCGGGGCCCTGCGTCCGCCCCGTCCCTCTCGCCGGCGACTCGGCGTCGGTGTCGTTCGCCACGCCCGTGCCGGGCCTGGACGTGCTCCGGCTCTCCGCTCTGGACCAGGAGAGCGCCACGTCGCTGCTCGACGCGCACGCGCGCGGCCTGGCCGGGCCGCTGCGCGAGCGCGTGCTCGCGGAGTCGCGCGGCAACCCGCTCGCCGTGATCGAGCTGGCCACCATGCTCAACGCCCTGCAGGACAACGACCGTTCCGCGCCGCTGCTGCCCGCCGCGGGCCACGTCCAGGATGCCTTCCAGGCGCAGATCGCCGGCCTGCCTGCGGCGACGCGGCTGCTGTTGCTGATCGCCGCGGCCGACGACACGGGGAGCCTGCCGGTGATCCTGCGGGTCGGCACGCTGCTCGGCGTCTCCGCGGCCGACCTGGAGCCTGCCGAGCGGGCCCGGCTGGTTGTGCTGTCCGACGGGCTGTCGCCGGGCGGCAGCGTGACCTTCCGGCATCCGCTGATCAGGGCCGCCGCCTACCAGGTCGCCCCGCACGCCGGGCGGGTTCAGGTCCACGAGGCGTTCGCACGGGCGCTTGACGGCGAGTACGACGCCGACCGCCGCGTCTGGCACCTGGCCGCCGCCACCCCGGGCCCGGACGAGGAGGTCGCCGCCGAGTTGGAGCGGGCCGCCCGCCGGGCCGGCCGACGGGGCGGGGTGACCGCGATGATGAGCGCGTTCGAACGCGCCGCCCAGCTCAGCACCGACGAGACGCGCCGGCCCTGGCGGCTGATCGCCGCCGCCCGCGCCGCCTACGAAGCGGGCCTCCCCGATCGCGCCGTCGAACTGGCTGACCAGGCCGCGGGGATGCCCGACCGGGCCACTGGCTCGGTCGATCGGGCCCTGGGGCTGGCCAACCGCAATGCTGGGCCGGCCGGCCGGGCTCCGCAACCCGCCGACCAGCCCGCACGCCCGTTTCGTGACCCGTCGCTGACGGCCGAGGCGGCGTGGATCCGTGCTCAGGTCGAGTACGAGCGCGGCTCGCCCGCCGTCGCCGCCGCCCTGGCGCTGGACGGTGCCACCTCCATCGCCGCCACCGACCCCGAGCGGGCCGTGTCGATCCTCACCGAAGCCGTCTGGTACGCCCGCGACGCCGGCGACCACGACCTGGTACGCCAGTGCGCCGCCCTCCTGGAGACCGTCGAAACCGGGGCACCGGTCGTGGCAGGACTCATCGGGTTCCGGCACCTGTACGACGGCCGGCCCGACGCGGGCGTGCCGCCCATGCGCGAGCTGGCCGGGGCCGCCAGGCAGGGCAAGGCCGACGGGTTCGTGGAGCGGCTCGTCGCCGGGTTCGCCGGGATGCTGGTGGCCGAGGACGAGATCGCCACGGAAGTGCTGGAGTCGCTGGTCGCCGACGTGCGGGAGCAGGGCACGGTGGGCCGCCTGACGTACGTGCTCGAACCCCTGGCGATCGTCCAGCTGCTGCGCGGCCGGTTCATGGACGCCGACGCCGGCGTGACCGAGGCCGTCTCCCTGGCCACCGACCTCGGCCAGGACCTGCAGGTCGTCGTGCTGAACGCGATCGCCGCATGGCTGGCCGCGGTCGGCGGCGACGAGATCTCGTGCCGCTCGCTGGCCGCCGGCGTGCTGGAGCACCGCACCAGGCACCCCACCGACGCCGCGCTGGCCTCGTGGGCGCTCGGCCTGCTCCACCTGGCCGGCGGCCGGTTCGACGAGGCCGCGGCCCGGCTGGACGAGGTGTGCGGCGGCCCGGCCCGGCACGACTTCCTCATCAGGGCCGTACCCGATCATGTCGAGGCGGCCGTACGTGCCGGGCTCCCCGAGCAGGCCGCCCGCCACCTGCCCGCCCTGTCCGACTGGGCCGAGCAGACCGGCCGGCCGCACGCCATCGCGCTGGCCCGCCGCTGCGCGGCGCTGCTGGCCGACGAGGACGCCGCCGCCGGGCACTTCACGACCGCGCTGGAACTGCACGAGCGCGACCCCCGCCGGTACGACGCGGCCAGGACCCGGCTGGCGTACGGGGGATGGCTGCACCGGCATCGCCGCCACACCGAGGCGAAGGACCAGCTGGCCGACGCGCTTGGCGCCTTCGAGCGGCTCGGCGCCCGGACGTGGGCGAGCCGGGCCCGCGCGGAGTTGTCCGCCCTGGGCGAGCGGCCCTCGGCCCACCCCCGGGCCCTCGACCCGCTCGCCCGGCTCACGCCCCAGGAGCTTCAAGTGGTACGGCTGGCGGCGGCGGGCATGAGCAATCGGGAGATCGCGGCCCGGCTGTTCCTCAGCCCCCGCACAGTCGGTCACCATCTGTACAAGGCGTACCCGAAGCTGGGGGTGACCCGCCGCGTGGACCTGACCCAGCTCGTGGTGCCGCATGGGTAGGTAAGCCGGCCTGCCGATGATGCGGCGCCCACGGTTCGCCCACGAGAACATGAGCTCAGATGTGGGTGGATCCCAGCTGCAGCACCCGTTAGCGCTGGTCGGGCTTGCCCGGTCCGGGACGGCGGGCGTGGGCGTGGCGGTGGGCTCTGGTGTCCACGTTGCCGGTCAAGGTGTTGAGGATGCCGGGTAGTGCCGCCACCGTCTCGGCGGGCAGGCCGGTCACGGTCTCCTCCGCCAGGGCGCACCAGAGCTGCTTGACCTGGTCGGCCAGAGCTTGGCCGCTGTCGGTGAGTTCGACGATGCTGGCGCGCCTGTCGGAGGGGGCGGGCTTGCGGCGGATGTGGCCGGAGGCTTCGAGCTTGCGGGTCATGAGTGTGACGCTGGGCGGTTCGCAGCCGAGCGCCTCGCTGAGCTCGGCCTGGATCCTCGGGCCGGTCCGGTCGAGCTCGAGCAGGAGCGCCTCCTGACCCGGGTGCAGGCCGAGCGGGGCGAGCAGCGCCGCGGCCCTGGCCCGGTGGCGCAGGCTCAGCAGGCGGATGGCCTGGTTGAGGGCGTCGGCTTGCTCGAAGTCCATGGGCGCTCCTTGACAGATTAGTTATGCAGATAATAGTTATCTGCATAACTAATCTTAACACGACAGCGAGGAGCCGGGCATGACCGTGAAGGTCGCCGTCATCTACTACAGCGCGACAGGCAGCGTGTACGCGCTCGCGCAGGCCGTCGCCGAGGGTGCCGCCTCGGCCGGGGCCGAGGTACGGCTGCGGCGGGTGGCCGAGTTGGCGCCCGACAGCGCGATCGACCAGGACCCGCGGTGGCGACGGCACGCCGACGTCGCCGCTTCGATCGCCCAGGCCTCGGTGGAGGATCTGGCGTGGGCGGATGCGTTCGCGTTCGGGACGCCGACGCGGTTCGGGGCGCCGGCCGCGCAGCTCAAGCAGTTCATCGACCAGGCCGGCGGGCTGTGGCGCGAAGGCGTGCTGGCGGACAAGCCGGTGACGGCCTTCACCTCGGCGTTCAACCGGCACGGCGGCAGCGAGGCCACGATCTTGTCGCTGAGCAACGTCTTCTACCACTGGGGGGCGCTGATCGTGCCGCCCGGGTTCACCGATCCGGTCGTGTACGGCGCCGGGGGCAACCCGTACGGCACGTCATTGGTGACCGGCCCGAACGGAGCCGGGCCGGACGCCGCGGTGCTGGAAGCGGCCAGGTACCAGGGGCGGCGGTTGGCCCGGATCACGATCCGGCTGCTGGGGGACGGCCACGCCGCCGTACGCGAAAGCGTGGCCGCGACGACCTCGAGCAGCGAGTCATGACAAATACCAGTAACGCGTCCCAGCGGGCCAGGCCGTACACCGGCCTCCCCTGGCTGGTCCTGGCGCTGGCGTGCGCCAGCCAGTTCATGGTCATCCTGGACGCGTCCATCGTGAACGTCGCCCTGCCCTCGGTCCGCGAGGAACTCGGTTTCACTGCGACCGGACTGGCCTGGGTGGTGAACGGATATCTGCTCAGCTTCGCCGGTTTCATGCTGCTGGGGGGCCGCGCCGCCGACCTGTTCGGCCCGCGCCGGATGCTGGTCGCCGGGCTGTTGTCGTTCTCCGTCGCGAGTCTGGCCGGCGGCCTGGCGACCACGCCGGAGGTCCTGGTGGCGGCCCGGGTCGCGCAGGGTATCGGGGCCGCCATGATGGCCCCGGCGACGCTGGCCGTGATCAACACCTCCTTCACCGAGCCGAACGCGCGTGCCAAGGCGTTCGGCGCGTGGTCCGCCTCGGGCGGTGTGGGAGGCATGGTCGGCGCGCTCGCGGGCGGTGCCATCACCACCGGCCTGTCGTGGCGGTGGGTCTTCCTCATCAACCTGCCGATCGGCGCGGTGCTGATCGTCGTGGCGATGATGTCGCTGGCCGGAACGAGAACCGGCCGGCGGGGATCGCTCGACCTCCTCGGCGCGGTCACCGGGACGGCGGGGCTGGCGGCGCTGATCTACGGGGTCATGCGGAGCGCCGATCATGGCTGGACGTCCGCGCCGGTCGCCGGGCCGGTGGTGGCGGGTCTGCTCCTGCTCGGCGTCTTCGTCGTGGTGGAGGCGCGTTTCGCCGGCCAGCCGATGGTGCCGCTGCGGCTGTTCAGGATCCGGGGGGTGGCCGTCGGGAACGGCATGCTGCTGCTGTTCGGTGGAATCGCCATCGCGATGTGGTACTTCTCGTCGCTGTTCCTGCAGAATGTCCTCGGCTTCAGCGCGCTTCAGGCCGGGCTCGGGCAGACACCCGCGGCGGTGACGTTCATGGTGATCGCGCGATGGGCCGCGACCCTGCTGCCGCGAACGGGTGTGCGCCCCCTCGTGACGGCGGGCAGCGCCTGCTTCCTGGCCGGTTTCGGCTGGCTCTCCCTGGGCCACGCCGACAGCGCGTACATCACCGGCGTGCTCGGCCCCACCCTGCTCATCGCGGTCGGCATCGGGCTGACCTTCCCCACCCTCATGGCGGTGGCGACCGCCGACGTTCCCGAGGGCGACGCGGGGATCGTCGGCGGCCTGGCCAACACCGCCAGTCAGGCAGGGGGATCGATCGGGCTGGCGGTGCTCGCGACGGCCGCCGGCACCAGGGCCGCCGCGTCGGAGGCCGCCGGGAGTTCCCCGGTCGACGCCCTCGCCGCCGGCTACGACCTGGTCTTCCTCATGGCGGCCGGGCTCGGCCTGGCCATCGCGACGGTCAGCCTGCTGCTGCCACGGCACCGCCGCGGGCAATAGAGATCCGCATGCTCGAGCGCCTGGAATGCGCGCGGGCGCATGTGGAGTTAACGTGTAATCCTGTAAGCAAAGGAGTGCACGATGGCGGATCCACTCGACGCTTACTCGCGCGTCGTCTCGTCCGTGGCGGCCGAGTTGCTGCCGAAAGTGGCCAGCGTGCGGGCCGGCCAGGGTAGCGGGTCCGCGGTGGTGTTCACCGCCGACGGGTTCCTGCTGACCAACGCGCACGTGATCGGCAACTCCCGGGACGGCACCGTGGCCTTCGCCGACGGGAGCTCGGGGGACTTCATCGTGGTGGGCCGGGATCCGCTGTCGGATCTGGCGGTGATCAGGGCGCAGACGGCCACGCCCCCGCCGGCCACGCTCGGCGACAGCGACGAGCTGGTCGTGGGACAGCTCGTCGTGGCCGTGGGCAATCCGCTCGGCCTGGCCGGATCGGTGACGGCCGGGGTGGTGTCGGGGCTCGGACGGTCGTTGCCCGCGCGCAGCGGGTCGGCCGTCCGGCTCATCGAGGACGTCATCCAGACCGACGCCGCGCTCAATCCGGGGAACTCCGGCGGCGCGCTGGCCGACTCGCAGGCGCGGGTCGTCGGGATCAACACGGCGGTGGCCGGGGTGGGGGTGGGGCTCGCCGTGCCCATGAACGCCACCACCCGATCCATCATCGCCGCCCTGATCAGGGACGGGCGGGTACGGCGGGCGTTCCTGGGGCTGGTGACCTCGCCCGCGCCGCTGCCCGACGCGCTGCGGCGGCGGACCGGGCAGACGGGGGCGCTGCGCGTGGTGGAGGTGGTGCCGGGCTCGCCCGCCCACCGGGCCGGGTTGCGCTCCGGCGACCTCGTGCTGAGCGCGGGGCGCAACCCGGTGGGGGACGCGCAGAGCCTGCAAAGGCTGATGTTCGCCGACGCCATCGGGCAGCCGTTACCGATCACCGTCTATCGGAACGGCGCGCTGGTCGATGTCATCGCGGAGCCGGTGGAACTCACCGGCTCCGGCGTCTGAGCCCGCGCCGCCTCAGGCAGAAGCCGGGGCGTCCGGCCCCGGGGCGGGAGAGGCCGCGGCGGGTTGGGGGCGGACGTAGGTGCCGTTGCGGCGGGCCAGGAGCTCGTCGAGGAGCGCGTCCCACTTCTCCCCCACCGCGTCCACGTCGTACGTGAGCGCCGTCTCCAGGGCCCCCGCCGCCAGGTCCCGCCTCAGCTGCTCGTCCTCGATCACCCGGATGATCGAGGAGGCCAGGTTGGCGTTGGTCCGCGGCTTCACCAGCAGCCCGTCGACCTCGTCCGTGATCATCTCCTTGGGCCCGTGCGGGCTGTTGAAGCTGACGATCGCCAGCCCCTTGCCCATCGCCTCCAGGATCGTCATCGGGAAGCCCTCGTGACGCGAGCTGAGCACGAAGACGGACGCCTTCTCCAGCTCGGCCCCCACGTCGGAGGTCGGTCCGGGCAGCTCGACCTTGCCCTGCAGCCCCGCCTCCGCGATCTGCTGGGCGAGGTTCTCCTCCTGCGGCCCCGCGCCGAAGATGCGCAGCGTCCAGTCGGGATGGGCGGCGGCGACCGTCTCCCAGGCGGTGATGAGCCGGTGGAAGCCCTTGATGCGCGTCATCCGGCCGACCGCGATGGCGACCTTGGCGTCCAGCTTGGAGATGCCGCCCGTCATCGGCGGCACGGCGTTGGGGATGCGGGTCAGCTTCTTCGGCTTCTTCGGCAACGTCTCACGATAGTCGCGCAGGTCGGCCTTGGTGAGCGTGACCAGGGCGTCGAGGCGGCGGTAGCGCCACTTGATGAGCTCCTGCATCGGCTCGGCCTGGGTGCGGAGCGCCACGTGCTCCTGTCCGATCGTGATGACGTTGGGCAGCGCCAACTGGGCCACCGCCAGGTTGAGACCGGGGCGGGTGGCCATCAGCACGCCGGTGTCGAGCGAGCGGATGAAGCGGGCGAGCTTGAGGTCGGTCCACAGGTTGAAGCGGTGGTAGGCCGACTCCTCCTTGGGGATGATCCGGCTCGGCATCTTCGACAGCATCGCGCGCAGCGGGTCGGCGCTCGGGTTGAGCCGGTCGTCGAGGAAACGGAACTTCACCCGCGGGTCGATGGGGAAGAACGGCTCCTCGGCCTCCTTCAGGATGCTCACGATCTCGACGTCGTGCTCCTTGGCCAGGTAGCTGGCCAGGTTGAACACGGTCCGGATCGTGCCCCCCATCCCGTACGCGTGCAGCAGCAGAATGCGGACCTTCCGCGTCGAAGGCGGCGGCGCGTTGAGCGTCTTGCGCCGGTTGTACCCCCGATACAGTCGGCGCACCGCCGACTTGCCCTTGCGTGCCAATGCGCGCACCTGACAGATCCCCCTTTGTCACCCGGAAGAAGTCTCAACACACATGGCCGGTGACGAGGAATCTCGCCACCGGCCTATTGTCTCGCTTCGGCGGAGTGCACGTGTTCATCCCCTATGCGCTTTCCCCACCTATGATCCTTAGACGCCTGTAACGTCACTAAGGTTGCATGCGCGGCCGATGCCGGAGATCGGGAGTGTGCGGCGGACGCTCCGCCAGCAGCTCCAGCGCGACGTCGATGGCCCGCTCGAGCTGCGTGTCCACGCCCCTGGCGTAGTCCTGCGGGGTGATGTCCACCTCGATGTCGGGATCGGTGCCGTAGTTCTCGACCTGCCAGCCGACGTCGTCGAAGGCGAAGGAGAATTCCGGCTGCGTCGTCACCGTGCCGTCGGCGAGCTGGTGGCGCGGCCAGATGCCGATGACGCCGCCCCAGGTGCGCTTGCCGACCAGCGGCCCCAGCTTCAGCACCTTGAAGGTGTGGCTGAAGATGTCGCCGTCGGAGCCCGCCCACTCGTTGGTGATCGCCACCAGCGGCCCGCGCGGCGACTCCGGCGGGTACGGCTCCGGGTCGCCCCACCGCGGATAGTCGTAGCCGAGCCGCCGCCTGGCCAGCTTCTCCAGCAGCAGCGCCGACACGCTGCCGCCGCCGTTGAAGCGCACGTCCACGACGAGCGCCTGCCGGTCGTACTCGGCCAGGAGCCCGCGGTGGAACTCCCCGAACCCGTCGGGCCCCATGTCGGGCACGTGCAGGTACCCCACCCGGCCGCCGGAGCGCTGGTGGCACTCGGCGCGGTTGAGGTTGACCCAGTCGCGGTAGCGGGCCGGCCGCTCGTCGGAGATGGCGCGCACGGTGACGGTGCACACCTGGTCCTCCCGCCGCAGCGTCAGCTCGACCTCCTCGCCGGCCTGGTTGACCAGGCGCTCGTTGGGGGTCGCGGCCTCGCCTATGGGCGCGCCGTTGATGGCCAGGACCGCGTCGCCCGTACGTACGTCGACACCGAGCCGGTTCAGCGGCGAGGTCGCCTCCGGATCCCACGGGTCACCGGTCACGATGGAGCGGATGTGGTAGACGCCGTCGCGGTAGTCCCAGTCCACGCCCAGCTTGCCCTGCGTGTAGTCGGGCCCGGGACGATATTCGCCGCCGCTCTCGAAGGCGTGGCTGGTGGCGAGCTCGCCGTGCAGCTCCCACAGCAGGTCGGAGAACTCGCCCCGGGTCGTGACCCGCTCCACCAGCGGACGGTAGCGGTCGTAGACGGCCGGCCAGTCGACGCCCGCCATGTCCTCGCTCCAGAAGTTCTCCAGCTGCAGCCGCCACGCCTCCCGGAACATCTGCCGCCACTCCGCCTCCGGGCAGACCGACACCTTGATCCGCGACAGGTCGATCCACCCGCTCTCCCGCCCCGGCGCCTCCTCGTCCTCGGGCGCCTCGTTCGCCTTGACCACCCGCAGCCTGGAGTCCGCGCGGTAGAGCAGCGTCTTGTGGTCGCGGCCCAGCTCGAAGTCGGTGACGCCGTCGGCGAAGTGCACCTTCTTGCCCTTGGCGAAGTCGAACAGGTGCAGCGAGCTCTCGCCTTCGAGCGGGCTGGTCAGGATCAGCGCCTTGCCCTTGAGCCCGGCCACCTTCTCGTAGCGGCCCTCGGGCAGCGGGAACTGGGTGACGCGCCGCGTCAGCCCGTCG
This sequence comes from Nonomuraea sp. NPDC051941, assembly GCF_044593615.1. Classification (NCBI taxonomy): domain Bacteria; kingdom Bacillati; phylum Actinomycetota; class Actinomycetes; order Streptosporangiales; family Streptosporangiaceae; genus Nonomuraea; species Nonomuraea sp. NPDC051941. Next base: position 186,458 of record NZ_JBIUCF010000021.1, on the reverse strand, counting down.
ACGTCGACGTGCAGCGGCTCCGGCTCGTCGCCGTCCTCCTCGTCCTCCCCCAGGGGCCGTTGCAGGGGCATGAACGGGTCGGGCGCGTCCGCCCGCAGCGCCACCGCGTACGGGCGCGTGCCCAGCGGGAAGCCCAGGTCGAACTGGAGCTGGTCGTAGACCGGCGAGAAGGTGCGCTGGCCGATGAAGTAGAGGTAGCGGCCCTGCGGGTCGAACGCCGGCATCGAGTCCTGCAGCACCGGCTCCGTGGCCTGCAGCGTCCGCCCGGTCTCGGGGTGGTGCAGCTTGATCGCGCTGGACTGGGCGTTGAGCGGGCTCGAGTACGCCAGCCACCGCCCGTCGTGCGACCACGCCGGGTCCTCGGGCGAGCCGTGCGGGTTGGCCTCCACCAGCGCCGGCCGCCCGGTGGCCAGGTCGAGCAGGTGCAGCTCGTGGCGGTGGTTGACGACGGCCACCCGGTCGTGGACCGGGTCGGGGACGAGCGCGGTGATCCGCCCCAGCCTGGCCACCTCCGTGCCGCCGCCGCCCTCGTGGCCTTCGAGGACGACCAGCCGCTCCTCGTCGCGGTCGTCGCTGGCCGCCGCGATCAGCCGCGTGCCGTCGTTGAGCCAGGTCAGGAGCCGGTAGCGGACCCCGTCGGGCGAGCCGTGCTGGGTGACCGGCCCTTCCCAGTCGGCCATCGCGTACGCCTTGCCGCGCGCGGTGACGGCCAGCGCGCTGCCGTCGGGGCTGAGGGTGGCGCCGTCGAGGTAGTCGGCGGGGTCGACGAACCTGCGGTTGCGCTGCGTCCTGGAGCTGGCCAGCTGCACGTCCAGCCGGTGCGCCGGCTCGCCCGGGTCGAGCAGGTAGAGGTCGGCGCCGGCGTGGTAGACCAGCCGGTGCCCGTCGCCCGACAGGTTGCGCGCGTAGTAGTCGTCGTGGTGGGTGTGCTTGCGCAGGTCCTGGCCATCGGGGGCGCACGAGTAGACGTTGCCGACGCCCTCGTGGTCGGAGATGAAGCACACCCGGCCGCCGCTCCAGCAGGGCGAGGCCAGGTTTCCCGGCAGCCTGATCAGCCTTCGGAACTCGCCGTCGCCGCGCGGGTCGATCCACAGGTCGCCGACGGTGCCGCCGCGGTAACGCTTCCACCGCGCCGGGTCGGCGGTGTTGCGGCCGAGCACGATCATGCCTTCGGGCCCGTACGCGATCGAGTTGGCCGGGCCGTACGGGAGCCGCTCGGGGACCCCGCCGGGCTCGACGCGGTGCAGCCATTTGCGGGCCTCGAACGGCTGGGCCGCGTCGCTGGCGTACAGGATGCGCCCTTCGGGGTCCCAGCCGGTGACCGTGCAGCGCGCGCCGTGGAAGGTGACCCGGCGGGCGGCGCCGCCGTCGGACGGCATGACGTACACCTCTTCCGGGCCCTCCTCGCGGCCGACGAACGCGAGCTGGTCACCGCGCGGCGAGATGCGCGGATAGCCCGCCTCGGCGAGCCCCGCGGTCAGCCGGAAGGCCCGCCCGCCCTGGGCGGACACCATCCACAGGTCGTCCTCGGCGGCGAAGACGACCACGTCCTGGAAGACGGCGGGAAAGCGCAGGTAGCCGGACATGAGAGCCACTCCTGGTCGAGCCGACAGCCGAGGGCGCGCGCCCCCGGCTGTCAGATCACATCACCCGGGTCAGACATTTCGCCACAACTGCCCGGTCGTCCCGATCGGCGGCCAAGAACTTCCCCCCGCGACCGCCTGGTCGTCGGCCCGGGCAGCCGGGCCACCGCTGCCCCGTCCGGGTCATTCCTCGCCGGAGGGCGACTTGCGGGTCTCCCGCTTCGTCTCCTTGGTCTGCCTGCTGGTCTTGATGGCCTGCTTCTTCGACTTGCCGGACTTGGCGGCGGGTTTCTTCTTCGTGTCTGCCATGGGATTCCCCCCTGTACGGACATGCGCACCGGAATGGTGCACTGTGCCACTTAATACCCATCCAGCCAGGAAACCCGACATACCACCTACCGGACCGGTCGATCACCCGCCGGCGCGGACCACCAGACCCCTTCTCCGTGCGACAGCCCCGGCAGCCGCCGCTCGACCTCGTGCACCGCGGCCGCCGGGATCTCACCCTCCAGCACCCAGGTGTCGTCGCGCCTGCCGGTGTCGTGGAGCTCACCGCCCAGTGCGGCGAGCCTGGCGGTGACCGCGCTGAACGTCTCCGGCGGCACCTCCAGCTCGAACCGGTGGCACGGCTCGTACACGGTGGTGCCCGCCAGCCGCAGCGCCCGCATGAGCACGACCCGGGCGCGGCCGCGGAAGTCGGCCGCGACCGTGAGGGGCGGGGCGTAGCCGGTCCTGGTCACCGTGACGAGCACGTCGGTGACCGGCCAGCCGTGCGGGCCCGCACCCAGGGCCTGGCGCACGCTCTCCTCGATGGCCCGGTGGTAGGCCAGCGGCAGCGAGCCGAGATCGACCTCCAGCCGGTAGCCGACGCCGGAGCCCTTCGGCCCCGGATCGACGCGCAGGCCCACGGTGGCCATGAACTCGTTGCGGCCGTGGCGCTGGATCTCCTCGACGACCTCCGCGGTGCCCGACGGGCGCTCGAAGTAGACGGGCCGGCTCGGCTCGAAGAGCGCCTCGACGCCGAAGTCTCTGGCCAGGGTCTCGCCGATGACCTCTTTCTGCACCTCCCCGTACAGCAGGACCGAGGTCTCGCCGCCGGTCAGGGTGCGGGTGCCGATCAGCGGGTCCTGCTCGGCCAGTGCGAGCAGCGCGGCGTGCAAGCGCGGCTCCTGGCCGGGGACGCGGGGCCGGACCACGGTCTCCAGGCTGGGCGGGGTGAAATGGGCCTGGTGCGCGGGCCCGGGCTCCCCCAGGTGGTCGCCGACGCGGATCTCGGGCACGCCCCAGACCTTGACGATGTCCCCGGCCACCGCCTGCCGCCGCCCGGGGGAGCCCGCGACGGCCAGCGCGGTCAGCCTGCCGTCGTAGGCGTGGCGTCCCCGGTGGAAGGCGAGGTGCTCGCGCGCTCGCAGCGCACCCGCGCGTACCCGCAGGTAGGCGACCTTCTCCCCGGACGGGGCGCGCTCGATCGCGAACACCGTCGCCCGCGCCGCCTCCTCCGGGTCCCCGGCCGGCTGGGTGACGGCGGGCAGCAGGTGGACGGCGTCGAGCAGCTCGCCGACGCCCTGCCCGGTCAGCGCCGAGCCGAACAGCACGGGATGCGCCTGCCCGGCGGCGCACTGCCGCGCCAGCGCGGCGCGTACCTGGCCGAAGTCGGGCGTCTTGCCCTCGACGATCAGCTCCAGCAGCCCGTCGTCCCGCTCGGCCAGCACCTCGGCCGCCGCCTCGGGCGAGGCGACGCCGGCGGTGGCGGCCGCCTTGGAGCCAAGGTGCCGCACGGTGTTCAGGGCCACGCAGTACGGCGAGAGCCGCCGCCGGATGTCGGCCAGCAGCTCCCGCTCCCTGGCCCCGGCCCGGTCGATCTTGTTGACGAAGATCAGTGTAGGCAGGCGCAGCCGGCGCAGGGTCTTCATCAGGACCCGGGTGTGCGGCTGCACGCCCTCGACGGCCGACAGCACCAGCACGGCGCCGTCGAGCACGCCGAGCGCGCGCTCCACCTCGGCCACGAAGTCGGCGTGGCCGGGTGTGTCGACCAGGTTGACCCGCAGGTCGCCCAGGGTGAAGGAGGCGACGGCCGTGCGGATGGTGATCCCGCGACGGCGCTCGATCTCGCCGGAGTCGGTCTGTGTGCTGCCCTCGTCCACGCTGCCGAGCCGGTCGATGACCCCGGTCTCGAACAGCAGCCGCTCAGTGAGGCTGGTCTTGCCCGCGTCTACGTGCGCGAGGATGCCGATGTTCAGGATGTGCACGGTGCTGGAAGTCCTCGGGAACTCTCGTGCCAATGGGGCGCTGGGAGATTCCGAGGCACCGCATCTCATGCTCCTGATCGTCGGCGGACGGTTGCCGGGCCATCCTGCCATCGCGGCGGCGGCACCCGCGAACCATTTACAGGGCCTGCGCCAGGGCCACCCCGCAGTAGGCCGCGCCCAGCCCGGCCACCACGCTGGCGGCCGCGTTGGCCACCGCGTGGAAGCGCGCGCCCTCCTCCACCAGCCGCACCGTCTCGTACCCGAACGTCGAGTACGTGGTCAGCGCCCCGCAGAACCCGGTGCCCAGCATCGCCATCACCCCGCCGGCGGCGGGCAGCGCGGCCAGGAAGCCCAGCAGCGCCGAGCCGGCCACGTTCACCGTCAGCGTCCCCCATGGGAACACCGTGTCGTGGCGCGCCTGCACGGCCCGGTCCGCGAGATAGCGCAGCGGCGCGCCGAGCGCCGCCCCGAGGACGATGAGCAGCACCGTCATCGCACGCCCGCCAGCATCCCGGCGATCCGCCTGGTCAGCCACATGCCCGCCACCACGGCCGCCACCGCCGCCACCAGCGTGGCCGCCAGGTAGACCAGCCCCGTCAGCGGCGCCCCCGCCGCGACCGCCCGCTGGATGTCGACCGCGTACGTGGAGAACGTCGTGTACCCGCCCAGCACCCCCACCCCCAGGAACGGCCGCACGAGGCGGTGCGCCTTCCGCACCTCCGTGATCATCACCATGAGCACGCCGATCAGCAGGCACCCGGACACGTTGATGAGGAAGGTCGCCCAGGGGAAGTCCGCCGGCCCGGACGGCAGCGCCGACTGCAGGCCGAAACGCGCGAGCGCGCCCAGCGCGCCCCCGGCCGCGATCGCGGCGAGCACGGGCCAGTGCAGCTCGGCGCGCTGCTCCGGGATGTGGAGATCGACGTCCGGGTCGATCGGACGATCAGTCACATAACCCTCCCCGTGTCAAAACACCGGATGCCGGGAATTTCTCTAGACAACCTTTGATGTTCGGAGGCCTGCTTGAGCACGAAGGACGCCATCGCCCTTCTAGCGGGAGCCATCATCGTCGTTTCCTTCGTCGGCGGCGCCAAGACCTCTCCGGCCACGGCGACCAGCCCGCTGGGCAACACCAGCGGGACGCGGCCCGGTCTGGCACCCATCATCTCGGACGCCGACAAGGGCAAGGCACGCGACCTCATCAAACGCGTGCGCGTCAAGGGGCTCGGCTCCAACACCGGCTACGAGCGCACCCGGTACGGCGACAACTGGGCCGACACCGCGAGCGGGGTGCCGTACGCCCGCAATGGCTGCCGCACCCGCGACGACCTGCTGGCCCGCGACGGCCGGAACGTGAAATACCGGTCGGGCTCCAGCTGCGAGGTCGTCTCCATGGAGCTGAGCGACCCCTACACCGGCCGGACCATTCACTGGCACAAGGACAACCCGGACGAGGTGCAGGTCGACCACGTGGTGCCGCTGAACTACGCGTGGCGCATGGGCGCGCCGCGCTGGCGGATGTCCAAGCGGCTCGACTTCGCCAACGACCCGCTGAACCTGCTGCCCGTGGCCGGCTACGCCAACGAGCAGAAGGACGCCTCCGGCCCGGCGAGTTGGTTACCGCCGCAGCGGCGCGTCCGCTGCGCGTACGTCACCCGCTTCGCGCAGGTCGCGCTCAAGTACAACGTGCCCGTCACCGCGGCGGACAAGAGGATGATGCTGGCCCAGTGCCGTTGACTGGGCCGCTAGCGCGGGTCCTCCCAGGTGAAGCCGTGCCCGAACGTCTGCTCGGCCAGGATCCGCTGCCCGTCCATGTTCGGGTGGAAGTAGTCCCACTTGCTGACGTGGTCGAGCGTGAACGGGAAGGCGAACACCGCGCCCCCGTCGGTGCGGCAGCCGGGCCCGAACCTGGCGCACGCCTGGGCCGCCGCGCGGTTGTAGGCCATGACCCGCGCCCGCACCCGCTGGCGGCGCTCGACGTCGGCGCGCTTGGTCGAGGTGGGCTGGGCGAGCATGGACTGGCAGATGTGGCCGGCCGTCCAGAACGTGCGGGCGAGCGGGACGGTCTTGCCCACCTGCCACAGCCGCCGCACGTCGGGGATGCTGGCGATGAACACCCGGGCCGCGGGCATGCCGGCCCGCAGCTCGGCCAGCGCCGCGTCCATCCGCCGCCGGTACGTCTCGACGGGCGTCATGGCCTGCTCGGTGCGCACGCACGCGTCCTGGGCCCCGATCAGGATCGTGACGTAGTCGGCCTTGGCCTCGACGGCCTTGCGCACCTGGCCGAGCAGGTCGGCGCTGGTGGCCCCGGGGACGGCGAAGGTGAGGTTGTGCTGCTGGAGCGTTCCAGACATGGCCGACAGGCGCAGGTAGTGGCTGTTCACCCCGGGGTTGTCGCCGGAGGACCACGAGCGCGGGATGCAGGAGACGTAGAAGCCGCAGGCGTTGAAGCCGGTGGAGATGGAGTCGCCGAGCGCGGCCATGATCTCGGGGACGGACTGGGCCGCGGCGGCCTGCGCCGGACCTGTGGCGGAGACGAGCAGCGTTGCGGCGAGGACTGAGCCCAGGCGACCGATCATGGACCCAAGGTAGGAAGCGGATCAGCGACCGGCCATGACATACGGGCCAGGTCTGTGATTTCAGGACCGACTTCATATCGCCGCTTGACAGCCCGGACCCGATCGGGATGGGGTAAATGCAGCTCAACGTCTGGTTTTATCCGGGTTCGTTGACCGTAACCTCGCATTCACGGGGGTCTGAGTCGAACGTGTTCAGTTCCCGCATAGAGTGTCTTGGGTGAGTGTCGCGCTCGGAACAACCCGCCCGCTACCGGTTCGCACCACCCCTGTCGGCGACCCGGGCGACCTGCTGGCATCCCTGCCCAGGACCGCCCCGTACGCCTGGGTCAGGAACGGCGAGGGCCTGGTCGGCTGGGGTCAGGCCGCACGGGTGGCCGTGCCCCCGGGGCCGGGCCGGTTCGCCTGGGCCCGCCAGTGGCTGGCCACCGTGTTCGGCGACGCCCACGTCGACGACGCCGTGCGCACCCCCGGCTCCGGCCCGGTCGCCTTCGGCAGCTTCACCTTCGACGAGGACGCCCACGGCTCCGTTCTCGTCGTCCCGCGCGCCGTGCTGGCCCGCCGCGACGGCCACGCCTGGCTCACCACGATCGGCGACGCGCCGCTGGAGACGTTCTCCCCCATCCGCGACCCCGGCCGCATCAGCTACGGCGACGGCAGCCTGAGCGCCCCCGAGTGGGAGCACGTCGTGGCCAGGGCCGCCAAGCGCATCCGCGAGGGCGAGCTGGAGAAGGTCGTGCTGGCGCGCGACCTGGTCGCCACCGCCGAGCGGCCCATCGACGTGCGCCTGCTGCTCACCCGGCTGGCCCGGCGCTATCCCGAGTGCTACACGTTCTCGGTCGCGGGGCTGGTGGGGGCCACGCCCGAGCTGCTGATCAGGCGTACGGGCCAGGAGATCGAGTCGCTCGTGCTGGCCGGCACCACCCCGCGCGGCACCGGCCCGGCCGACGACCTCGCCCGCGGGGCCGCGCTGTTCGCCTCGCCCAAGGACCGGCACGAGCACGAGTGCGCCATCGCCTCGGTCCGCCAGACGCTCGCCCCCCTCTGCGCCTCGCTGGAGACGCCGGACGAGCCCGAGCTGCTGGTGCTGCCCAACGTCCAGCACCTGGCCAGCCACGTCACCGGGCGGCTGGCCGACGGGGCCTCCGTCCTCGACGTGGTCGCCGCCATGCACCCGACGGCCGCCGTCGGCGGCACCCCCACCCCCACCGCGATCGAGGTCATCCGCGAGCTGGAGGGCATGGACCGGGCCGGCTACGCCGGGCCCGTCGGATGGATAGACGCCCACGGCGACGGCGAGTGGGGCATCGCGCTGCGCTCGGGGCTCGTGCAGGGCCGCCGGGCCCGCCTGTTCGCGGGCGGCGGCATCATGGGCGACTCCGACCCGGCGGCCGAGCTGGCCGAGGCCCAGGCCAAGTTCAGGGTCATGCAGTACGCGCTGGAGGGCTGATCAGCCGGGGACGTGGATCTCCTCGCCCACGTCCACGCGCGCCCGCCCGGCCGTCAGCGTCGCCACCCAGTCGGCGAACGGCGCCACCTCGTCCTCGCCCACGGAGACGGCGAAGGTGACCTCGCCCGCGTACGTCACCTCGCGCACCGGGTGGCGCGAGGCGCGCAGGTCGTTCTCCACCCGCCCGGCCTGGTCGTGGGCCACCGCGACGCGCACGACGCGGGCCGGCACCATCCGCACCGGCTCGGCCCGGTCGAGGGTCTCGGTCACGGCGGAGCCGTAGGCCCGCACCAGCCCGCCCGCCCCCAGCAGGGTGCCGCCGAAATAGCGGGTCACCACCGCCACCACGTCGCTGAACCCCCTGCCCACCAGGGCCTGCACCATCGGCGTGCCCGCCGTGCCGCCCGGCTCGCCGTCGTCGTCGCCCTTCTGGACGCGCTGCCCGACGACGTACGCGGTGCAGTTGTGGGTGGCGCCGGGATGCTTCTGCCGCCGCTCCCCGATGAACGCGACCGCCTCCTCGACGCTGCGCGCGGGCGCCAGCGCGCAGATGAACCGGGAGCGCTTCGCCTCCGTCTCGTGCTCGACGACGGAGGTGAGGGTCAGGTACGGCGCAGGCACATTCGACAGGTTATGCCCTTGCCGGACGAACTCCGGAAGCTACCATCTCGTCATCCCATCAGGACCTAAGGGAGGGTCTCATGGACACTGTGAACGACCTCATGCCCTTCGTCTCCTCGGCGATCGACGCCTACGGCGTGGGCGTGCTGGCCAAGACCCGCGAGCTGGCCGCCGACACGGCCGTGGCCCGCGGCACCCGCATCCTGCAGCGGGTCTTCGGCCGCGGTGACGCCGCGTCCAGACAGGTGATCGAGACGATGGCGAGCGCCAAGCCGGACGACGAGCCGAGCCGCGCGGCGTTGAAACTGGCGATCATGGAGGCGTTCCGCGCCGACCCGCACCTGGCCCGCGAGGTCGCGGCCATGTTGCCCAGGATGACGGATGACATGATCGTGGCAGAGGACAACGCCTCCGTCCTCTGACGCGAAGGAGGGACGTCCCTTGCCCAGCGAAGGCGGGAGCAGGCTGCTGGCCGTCAGCGATCTGCACGTCGGCTACGAGGAGAACCGGGCCATCGTCCAGGAGCTGAAACCGGACGACCCCGGCGACTGGCTGCTGGTCGCGGGCGACGTCGGCGAACGGCTGGAGGACATCGCCCGGACGCTGGGCCTGCTCGCCGCGCGGTTCGAGCGGGTGGTCTGGGTGCCGGGCAACCACGAGCTGTGGACCCCGCCGGGAGACCCGCCGGAGCTGCGGGGCGTGGCCCGCTACAACCACCTCGTCGCCATGTGCCGCGATCTGGGCGTGGTGACGCCGGAGGACGACTATCCGGTGTGGGAGGGAGCGGGCGGGCCGGTCCGGATCGTGCCCCTGTTCCTGCTCTACGACTACACGTTCCTGCCGGCCGGCCATCTCACCAAGGCGAGCGCGCTCGCGTACGCGCACAGCACCGGCGTGGTCTGCACCGACGAGTATCTCCTGCACCCCGACCCGTACCCGAGCCGCGAGGCGTGGTGCCGGGCCCGGGTGGAGCTGACCGGGCGGCGGCTGGCCGGGCTGGACGACGTGCCGCTGGTCTTCGTCAACCACTATCCGCTGGTACGCGAGCCGACCGACGTCCTGCGCTACCCGGAGTTCGCCCAGTGGTGCGGCACGACCGCCACCAGGGACTGGCACACGCGCCACCCGACCGCCGCCATGATCTACGGCCACCTCCACATCCCCCGCGTCACCTGGTACGACGGCGTGCGCTTCGAGGAGGTGTCGCTCGGCTACCCCCGTGAGTGGCGGCGCCGGCCGGGCGGCCGCAAGCTCCTGCGCGACGTGATCGTCACCTAGCGGCCCCTCCCCTCGCAGACCACCGCGCCGGCTTGGCGCCGTCGGCGGCCTTTTTCGTGAACCGCAAACACTTCTTCGCGAAGAAGTGTTTGCGAAGAAGTGTTTGCGGTTTAGGCTTCGTGCCATGACGCCATCCCCTGACAGCGTGGTCGTCCTTGACGCCAAGGGCCTGCGCGCGCTCGCCCACCCCCTGCGGGTGCAGCTCGTCGACCTGCTGCGCAAGCACGGCCCGTCCACCGCCACCCGCCTGGCCGAGCGCCTGGGGGTGAACTCGGGCACGGCCAGCTATCACCTGCGCAGGCTCGGCGCCGCCGGGTTCGTGGAGGAGGACACCGAACGCGGCAACGCGCGGGAGCGCTGGTGGCGCTCGGTCCACCGGACGACCCGGCTCACCGACGAGGGCGGTCTGTCCGACCGGGAGCCGGAGGCGGTGCTGGCGTACATGCAGTCCATCGCCGCCCTCTACAACCTGCGCACCCAGCAGGCGCTCAACGAGCTGCAGACCATGCCGCAGCCGTGGCGCGGCGTGCTCGACCTCAGCGCCGTCCCGTTCCGCCTCACCCCGGAGGAGGCGCTTCGGCTGCGCGCGGACCTGACGGAGCTCTTCGCGCGCTACCGGCGCGACGGCGACGAGGCGCCGGCGGACGCGGTCCGGGTCTACCTGATGACGCAGGTCATCCCCGAACTGGACGACCCTGAGGAGGCATGATGGAGCCGCGCGGGTCCTTACGGCCGATGGCCGGGCTGCTGGCGGCCATCGCCGTGTCGACGACCGGGACGCGGGTCTCGGCCATCGCGCTGCCCTGGTTCGTGCTGACGAGCACCGGCAGCGCGGTGTGGACGGGGCTGGTGGCGTTCGCGGAGATGGCGCCGTACGTGCTGGTCAAGGCGCTGACGGGGCCGCTCGTGGACCGGGCGGGGCCGCGCCGGATCTCGTGGGTCGCCGACGTCGTGAGCGCCTCGGCCGCCGCCACGATGGTCGTGCTGCACGCGCTCGGCCTGCTGCCGCTGGGCGTGATCGTCGCGCTGGTGGCGGTGATCGGCGCGGCCCGCGGGCCGGGCGACCTGGCCAAGGAGATCATGATTCCGGAGGCGGCCGAACGCGGGCGGGTGCCGCTGGAGCGGGCCACCGGGCTGATGGGCGTGACGGAGCGGCTGGCCGTGACCGTGGGGCCGGGGCTGGGCGGCGCGATGGTGACGCTGCTCGGCTCGCTGTCCGGCCTGGGCGTCAGCGCCGCCCTGTTCGCGCTCGGATCGGCGGTCGTGGCCGTGGTGCTGCCGCGCGACCTCGGACACCGTGCGCCCGATGCCCCCGCGCACGAAGAGGAGGAGGGCTACTGGCGGCGGTTCGGCCAGGGCTTCGCGTTCCTGCGCGGCGAGCCGCTGCTGCTCGCGGTGATCGTCATGATCGCCGCCACGAACCTGCTGGACGCGGCCTGGAGCCAGGTGCTCGCGCCCGTGTGGGCCATGGAGTCCGGCCACGGGCCCGCCGTCCTCGGGCTGAGCGTCAGCGTGCTCGGGTTGGCCTCGGTCGGGGGCAGCCTGGTGGCCGCCGCGGTGGCGCACCGGATGCGGCGCAGGCCGGTGTTCTTCGTGGCGTTCCTGCTCGGCGGGCCGCCGAAGTTCCTCATGTTCGCCGTGGACATGCCGGTATGGGGGCTGGTGGCGGCGTCCGTGGTGATCGGGTTCAGCGGCGGGTTCCTGAACCCGATCCTGAGCGCGATCTCGTACGAGCGCGTGCCCCGGCACCTCCTGGGCCGGGTGGGCGCGCTGCAGGGCGCGGTGATGTGGGCCGGCATCCCGCTGGGCGGGCTGCTGGGCGGGGCTGCGGTGACGGCGGCCGGGCTGGCGCCGGTGCTGCTGGCGTGCGGGATCGCCTACGCGCTCGTCACGAGCCTGACCGGGCTGCGTCCCGAGTGGCGCGAGATGGACCGGCTGCGCGGCCACGGCCCTCCCGCCGCACCGGCGCCAGAGGGCAGCGCCGGTACGGCGGGACGTTCCAGCGGGTGATCAGCGGGTGATCAGGCCCTGGGACAGGTCGGTGGCCGTGGCCGCGTGGGAGCGGCGGGCGGCGGGGCCGTAGCCGCCGCCACCGCCCGACTCGCAGCGCAGCACGTCCCCCGCGGTGACCGGCAGCGCGTTCACCTTGAGCATCTCGCGGGCGTCCGGGGTGCCCGGGTTGAGGGTGACGCGGGGCGGCGCGCCCGGTTCGCCGCCCGCCAGGCCCCAGGCCGGGGTGACCGAGCGCTCGAACCAGAGCGACAGCGAGGTGTCCCCGCAGAACTCGTACTCGCGCACCACCCCGTTCCCGCCCCGCCACTGACCGGCGCCGCCGGTGTCGGGGCGGATCTCGTAGCGGCGCACCCGGACCGGGAACAACGTCTCCAGCACCTCGATGGGCATGTCCCGCAGCGCGCCGTTGACGTTGTTGATCAGGCAGGTCTCGCCGTCGCCGCCGTCCCAGGCGCCCCAGCCGCCGACCGTGGCCTCCTGGGAGACGTACAGCTTGCCGGTACGCGGGTCCGTGCCGGTGAACTGCACGATCATCGAGTCCCCGTACGAGGCCGCGGCCGACTTGTCCGGCAGCACCGGCGCCAGCGCCTTGACCACCAGGTCGATGAGCAGCCCCAGGTGCGAGTAGTAGTACTGGCAGGCGGCGGGCGACTCGGCGGCCAGCATGGAGCCGGGCCGGGTCTCGACCGACAGCGGGCGGAACGAGCCGCCGTTCAGCGGCACGTCGCCCGAGACCAGCAGCTTGTAGCCGACGCGGACGGCGGCCACGGCCTGGGCCGCGCCGCAGTTGACCGGGCCGAGCGCCTGGTCGGCGCAGTCGGTCAGGTCGACGTGCATCGACTCGCCCGACACCGCGACCGTGACGTTGACCGGCAGCGGGGTGCCGAGGTCGATGCCGTCGTTGTCGAGGAAGCCGGAGGCCTCGTAGACGCCGTCGGGGATGGCCGCGATGGCCGCGCGTTCCATGCGCTCGGTCTGGGCGAAGATCTCGTCGCGGGCGGCCAGCACCGTGTCCAGGCCCCACCGGGACACGATCTCCTTCAGCCGCCGCTGGCCCGTCATGGCGCAGCTCACCTGGGCGCGCAGGTCGCCGAGCGTGGCGTGCGGGAAGCGTACGTTGCGGGCGATCACCTCGTGCAGGTCGCGGCAGGGCGCGCCGCCCGCGTACACCTTGACCGGGCCCATCCGCAGGCCCTCCTGGAAGATCGACGTGGAGTCCATGGAGCCGCCCGGGTCCTTGGAGCCGACGTCCAGCCAGTGTGCCCGCGACGCCGCGAAACCGGCCGGCTCCCCGTCCACGAAGATCGGCCCGTAGACCGTGACGTCGTTGAGGTGGGTGCCGCCGATGTAGGAGTCGTTGAGCACCCACACGTCGCCCTCCTGCCAGACCTCCCGCCCGTACAGGCGCTCGGTCTCGCGGGTGCACACCTCCAGGTTGCCCAGGAAGATCGGCAGCCCGGACGACTGGCCCAGCACGTTGTGGTCGCGGTCGAGCAGCGCGACCGCGCAGTCCTTGGCCTCGTAGATGACGGGGGTGTAGGAGCTGCGGATGAGGGTGGTGTTCATGTCCTCGGCCGCCTGCAGCAGCGCGCAGCGGATGATCTCCGTGGTGACGGGGTCGATCACAAGTTCACCTTCACGATGAGAAAGCCGTTGGGGTCCACGGTGGCCACGCAGCCGGGCGGGATGACCGTCGTCGCGGTCTCCTCGACCACGATCGCGGGCCCGGTCAGCTCGCCGTCGAGGCTGGAGCGCCGCAGCACCGGGGTGCTGTGCACGGCCCCGTCGAAGATCACATCCCGTACGTACGCCGCCTGCTCCTCGGGGGCCTCCTGCGCGGCGGCGGCGGTGCGCGGGAACGAGCCGAGCCCGGTGCTGCGCAGCATGACGAACTCCACCGGCGCCTCCGGGGTGGCGTGCCCGTAGCGGCCGGTGTGCGCCTCGGCGTAGCGGGCCGCGATCGTCTCCAGGAACCCGGGTTCGGCGGGCTCGGCCGCGTCGCGCAGCGGGATGGTCAGCGTGTAGTCCTGGCCCTCGTAGCGCATGTCCACGGCGTGCTCGACCCGGTGCCGCTCCTCGGGAACGCCCTGGGCGGAGAGCGCCGCCAGGGCATCTTCCTCCAAGGTCACGAAATTTCGGGACATGTCGGGGCCGTCGAGCGCGTCCTGCGACCGGAAGTACGGATGCGTCAGATCCCGGCGTACGTCGGCCTCCAGCATCCCCCACGCCGAGAACGCCCCCGGGAAGCGCGGCACCACCACCTCGGAGATCCCCAGCTCGCGCGCGATGAACACGGCGTGCATCGCCCCCGCGCCCCCGAACGCCACCAGCGCGAACTCCCGCGGCTCGATCCCGTGCTCCACGGTCAGCGTACGGATCGCCTGCGCCATCTTGGCGTTGGCCACGTCGCAGATCCCCTCGGCCAGCAGCAGCGGATCCATGTCCAGCTCGTCGGCCAGCGTGGCCACCGCCGTGCCCGCCGCCTCCACGTCCAGCGTCATCAGCCCGCCCGCGAACCAGGCCGGGTCCACCCGGCCGAGCGCCACGTTCGCGTCGGTGACCGTGGCGCGCATGCCGCCCCTGCCGTAACAGGCGGGCCCGGGCAGGGCCCCGGCCGACTCGGGCCCGACCCGCAGCGCGCCCGCCTCGGCGTACGCGATCGAGCCGCCGCCCGCGCCGATCGTGTGCAGGTTCACGATGGGCATGAGCACCGGGTAGCCCTCGATGCGGGCCTCCGCGCTGACGTCCGGCCGCCCGTTCACCACGAGCGACACGTCGAACGACGTCCCGCCCATGTCGATGCAGATCGCGTTCTCCCTGTCCATGAACCGGGCCGCCGCGACCCCGCCCATCGTGCCGCCCACCGGCCCGGACAGCAGCGTCTGCAACGGCCTGCGCATCGCGTAGGAGGCGTTCACCAGCCCGCCCGACGACTGCATCACGTGCACCGGCACCGCCAGCCCCCGCTCGGCGAAGCGCCGCTCGATCCTGGCCAGGTAGCGGCGCACCACGGGCCCGGTGTACGCCTCCAGCACCGCCGACGAGGTCCGCTCGTACTCGCGCCACTCCCGCGCCACCTCATGGGAGAGCACGACCAGCACGTCGTCGCCCAGCTCCGCGCGCAGGATCTCGCCGGCCCGCAGCTCGTGCGCCGGGTTCGCGTAGGAGAACAGCAGGCACACGGCCACCGCGTCGAACCCCTCCTCCCGCGCGCGCCGCCCCGCCGCCCGCACCGACTCCTCGTCGAGCGGCTGGAGTTCGCGTCCCAGGTAGTCGAGCCGGCCGCCGGCCTCCATGACGTCCTGGCGCGGGACCAGCGGCGCGGGCTTGCGGTAACGCAGGTCGAACATGCGGTCGCGGTTGCCCCTGGCGATCTGGTAGACGTCCCGGCCGCCCTGACCTGCCAGCAGCAGCACGCGGGCGCCCTTGCGCTCCAGCAGCGCGTTGAGCCCCTGCGTGGTGCCGTGCACGAAGAACGAGATCTCGGCCGGATCCTCGACGACCCGGCCCAGCGCGGCGAACACCCCCTCGGCCAGGTCTCCCGGAGTGGTGGGCGCCTTCGAGGCGGTGACCGTCCCGCTGCGTTCGTCGTAGCAGACGACGTCGGTGAAGGTGCCGCCGATGTCCATGGCGACGCGATAGCTCATGCGCTGCACCGTACGCCGACGGGGACGCCGCCCGCATGTGCGGCCCGCACAGGAGGAGGCCCCCGCCAGTGCATCCCGCCCGGTCGGCGCGCCCGTCGGAAGGGCGGTCGGCGGGCTCAGCGGAGGAGGACGTGGCAGGCGAGTTGCAGAGCCAGGCGGGTGGCGGCGTCGTCCAGGTCGAAGCCCGCGGCCTTGATGCGCTCCAGACGGGTCGTGATCGTGTTGCGGTGCACGCCCAGCCGCTCGGCCGCCTTCAAGGCGCCGCCCTCGTCCAGGACCGCGGCCAGCGTCTCCAGCAGCGTGCCGTCCTTGTCGACCGCCAGCAGCGGCCGCAGCACGACGGTGGCCGGGGTGCGCAGGACGCCGGTGGGCAGCGCGCCCAGCAGCTCGGCCGGGCCCATCCGATCCGCTCGCGCCACGGTGCCCGGTCCCGACACGAACGCCGCCGCCTCGGCTCCCAGCAGCGACTCCTCGACCGACCGCAGGCCCTCCACCCGCGCGCCGACCCCGGCGGCGCACGGCCAGGGCATCGTCCGCAGGCAGCGGTGGAGGCGTTCGGCCAGCTCGCCGGGGTCCAGCTCCGACCATCCCGCCCAGCCCTCGCCGCGCGGCAGCACGGGCACCTGGCCCACGGCCGCGGCGATGAGCGTCCCGGCCAGCGCGGCGTCGCCCGCCTGCGCCGTCGGCCGGACCTGGTAGGCGGTCAGCGCGCCCTCGACGGGCCAGCCCAGCGCGATCGCCTCCGCCCTCGCCCCGCCCTCCTCCGGCTCCCCGGGCTCCTGCTGGGCTTCGGCGAGCAGGCGTTCGGCGAGGGCGCGCCGCAGGGCGAAGTCGCGGGAGGCGCGCAGCCGCTCCTGCGCGGCCCAGGCGGTCAGCGGGGCCACCGCCAGCCTCAGCACGGTACGGACAGCCGCGGGCCATCCGGGCGACCGGGACGACCCGGCGGCCACGAGCGTGCCCAGCACGCCGCCGTCCAGATCCGGCACCTCCACCTCGGCCGACCACCGCGCCCCCACCCCACCACCGGTCCGGGCACCCCCTTCGGGTGGCGTGCCGTGATCGTCGTCCCCAGAGGGCTCCGATCGCCCTCGGCCGTCGGCGCCCTGGGCCTCCGTGCTCAGGCGAGCGATGCCCGGCCGGTCGACGGCGCGGGCCCCGGCCAGGTGCCGGCCGTACCGGTCGATGAGGGTCACCGAGGTGCCGGGCAGCTCGGCGTTCAGGACGCCCAGCACGCGGCGGGCCGAGGGCCCGGCCTCGGCCAGGCGGGTGGCGCAGCGGGCCACGAGCTGGGTGCGGGCCGCCTCGGGGCGGGCGGCGGCCGAGGCGACCCGGACCGCGACGATGAGCGGATCCTCGTCCACGAAGATCAGCGTGACGCCGAGCCGTTCCGCCAGCACCTCGCCGGAACCCTCGCTCAGCCCGCCCGCCGGCGCGATCACGCACGCC
Organism: Nonomuraea sp. NPDC051941; assembly: GCF_044593615.1. Taxonomy (NCBI): domain Bacteria; kingdom Bacillati; phylum Actinomycetota; class Actinomycetes; order Streptosporangiales; family Streptosporangiaceae; genus Nonomuraea; species Nonomuraea sp. NPDC051941. The sequence continues at coordinate 169,595 of NZ_JBIUCF010000021.1, read as the reverse complement.
GCCGCCTGCTCCCACGCCCGGCGGGTGGCCATCTCGACGGCCCACCCGCCGCTGGCCGCCGTCCCGATGAGGACCACCGCCGTGTGCGGCGCCACCGTCCCGAACACCGACAGCTCGTCCACGATCCGCACCTGGTGCACGGGGTTCTCGCCCGAGCCGTACATCCTGGCCCCGGCCAGCGGTCCGGCGTTGACCAGCTCGGCCACCGTGACCGGCGCCTCCCACCCCGCCCGCGGCCCCGTCACAGCGGGATCCCGAACGCCTGCAGCCCGCCCAGCCGCTGCCCCCGATCCGTGTGCCACACCGGTGCGGCCTTCACGACCATGACGTCCACCTCCAGGCCGGGCACCGCCTTGTCGACGTCCACGACCATCCCGTCGGCCGTGGAGATCATGCAGATCTGGTCCGGCGTCATCGCCACCGCGGCCCCGTCGGCCAGGGCGAGCACGATCTCGTTGTGGGCCTCCAGCCGTACCAGCCGGCGCAGCCCCTCCGTCTCCTGCACCACGATGCTCGACGGCAACGACGGCAGCGACACGTCGGCGCCGTGCCCGGTGCTGCCCTCCACCGTCAGGATCCGTCCCCTGCACAGGGTCCGCACGCCGAACGGCGCCGCGGTCGAGCGGGGCGCGCCGGGCTCGCCCGCCCGCAGCAGCAGGCTCACCGTCCCGGGCACGAGCACCCGCGCCAGGTCGCCGGCCGCCATCGGGTAGCAGGCCGCCACCGCCCACCCGCCGACCGACAGCACGACGGGGCGCATCAGCTCCTCCACCCGGTCACCGGCCGTCTCCAGCAGCACCAGCTCGCCCGATCCGCCCGCCAGCGCCAGGGGCGCCGGGCTCATCCCGCCCAGCGCGTACGTCGTCTGCTCCAGCAGCGGGAACACCCGCCCCGTGCCGTCGCCGTCCACCAGCGGCACCCCCAGCTGGGCCGCCGCGATGAGCGGGACGAGGGCGTTCTCGGCGGCCAGGTTGAGCGCGACCACGGCCCCGGCCCGCTCCCCCAGCCTGCGCTCCAGCGCCCGCACGGCACGGGCGGGCTCGTCACCCGTCGGCAGCTGCTCCCCCAGCGCGGTCGTGGACCCGACCAGGCTGACCGCCACGCACAACGTGTCCGGCGCCAGTTTCTCGGCCGCCACCAGTTCGACGCCCGGCCCGATCAGCGAGCCCGCCCAGTCGAGGGTGAGGGTGTGCGCCGACTCCGCCGCCCCTGTCGCGAACATCCTCGCCCCCGCCGAGAGCCGCGCGAGCCCGTCCTCGTCGATCATCACGGCCCCGCGCGGATTCATGGGCGGATTCATGGGCGGGTTCATGGGCGGGTTCATGGCATCGTCCCCTCGGCCGTCACCCGCACCCGGTAGAGCCCGTCCGGCAGGTACGACAGCGGGTTCACGGTCGTCTCCGCGATCCTGGCCGAGCCGGGCAGGGCGCCCGCGCTGACCACGCGGGTGAGCGCCTCGTCCCTGGCGTCCTGGAGCACCCGGTCCAGCTCCGCCCGCCCCCGCGCCTGCACGATCCGCTCCACCTGCGCCTCCGGCCGCCCGATCGCCGCCCCGTACGCCGCCGCCACCTCGCCGGGGACGCCGGGGAGCACCACCCGCCCGCGCGCCAGGCTCGCCGTCCCGCCCAGGTCGCAGGCCAGCGGGTAGCGCCGGAAGTAGTGGGCCGACACCAGCCCGCCGCCCGACCTGGCGAAAAACACCGGCACCCCGGGCAGCTCCCGGGCCGCCTCGTCGGCGATCCGCCCCGCCTCGGGGCCGAGCGCCGCGTTGCGGATCGTGGCCTGCTCGCGCTCGCGCAGCCCCGGATGGCCGAACTCGTACGACAGCGTGATCCGCGCCTGCGGCACCTCGGCCGCGATGATCGCGGCCACGGCCAGCTCGTGGTCGGCCAGCATGGGGGAGCCGGTCGCGGTCACCGCGAAGTCGGTCAGCCCGCACGTGGCGGTGAAGCGCCGGACCGCCTCGGTGTCCAGCGGCGCCAGCACGCGCCCGGTGAGGCTGTGGCCGCCGCGCACGATCGTGGCCGTCCCGGAGCCGACGCGCGGCCGCAGCGCCTCGGGGCACGGCCCGCCCACCCGGATCGCCGCCACCGCCGCGGTGGGCACGTCGCCCAGGTCCACGGCCACGCACGCCCGCGCCGCCGCGCGGGCGGCGGCGCGGCTCACCGGCCACTCGGGCGCGCCGTCCCTGACGGCCACCAGCACCGGCGAGGGCCGTACGAGGGCGACGCCGAGGATCACTCCAGCTCGCGTCCTTCGGTCTCCGGCAGCGGCACGGCCAGCAGCGCCGTGGCCACCATGAACGCGTTGATGATCAGCATGGTAGCGGTGAACCCGGTGGCGTGGGCCAGCAGCGCCCCCACCGCCGACGGCGCGACCGTGGTGGCCACGAGCTGCGCGGCCGTGGCCCACGAGTAGCCGGTGCCGCGCAGGGCGGTCGGGTAGAACTCGCCGTTCCAGGTGTTCCAGACGCCCCAGGCGCCGAGGCTGAAGAACGACAGCACGAAGTTGCCGAGGTACAGGCCGGTGGTCGAGGAGGCGGTGGCGAACCAGAGGCCGCCCAGCAGCGCCGCCACGACGTAGACGAGGAACACCTTCTTGCGGCCGAACCGGCCGGTCAGCAGGGAGGCGCTCACGTACCCGGGGATCATCATCAGCGCGCTCAGCGCCGCGAAGCCGAGCGAGGCCGACAGCGTCAGGCCCTTCTGCTGCAGCAGCGTCGGCAGCCACGTCTGCAGGCCCCAGTAGCCCCAGTTGAAGACGAAGTTCAGCAGCAGCATGACCACGGTGATACGAGCGAGCCCGCCCCGGAACAGGTCGAGCGGCCGTCCCACCCGTTCGCTCGCCACGGTGAACGTGGCTTCGGAGTCGGGGCTGTTCAGCGCGCGCAGCACGGCGCGCGCCTCCTCCTGGCGGCCCCGGGCGGCCAGCCAGTACGGCGACTCCGGCACCCATGCCCGGATCGCGAACGCCCACAGCCCCGCCGCCGCGCTGGCGATCACCACGACGTGCCAGCCCAGGCCGCCCAGCGTCATCGACGCCCCGATCGCGGCCAGCATGCCGATCGGCCACCCGATCGACAGGTAGACCGCCGCCCGCCCGCGCGAGCGGGTCGGCAGCAGCTCCAGGAAGTAGGGGAAGGTGATCGTGTAGACGCCGGCCAGCGCGAGCCCGGAGGCCACCCGGAGCGTCACCAGCACCGTCATGTTCGGCGCGAACGCCGAGGCGAGCGCGATCACCCCGTACGCCAGCAGCGACCAGAACGCGACCGGCTTGCGACCGACGCGGTCGGCCACCGGCCCCCACACCAGCACGCCGGGGATCATGCCGAAGGCGACCGCCGACAGCACGACGCCGACCCCGGCCTCGTCAATCCCGAAGGCGGTGCCGAGGTCGCCGGAGACGTAGACGAGGGCGAGCTGCTCCCACGACTCGATGACGAACGCGATGAACAGCGCGAGCGCGATGAGCACGTGCCTGCGGGTGAACGGCATCCGATCGAATGCCGCGCCGATGGGGATCGTTCGGGAGTCGACGGCGGTCATGGAAGCTCCTCGGAGGGGGGCGCTGAATATGGCCGCACCATAAAGCCGCCCTCGTCCGGCGGCCCTGTGCATGCCGCACTGGCGGGCCGCACGATCTGTGCGGCCCGCCCTGCGTCAGGGGGCGGGCGGCGTAATAAGGGCCCCGGGGGAACCGCCGCGGGCGCGTAGATCAAGACTCGATCCACCGCCGCAGCATGGTCGTGGCCAGGGTCATGGCCGTCTTGCAGGCGTTCGTGTCGCGCAGCTTGTCGAGCATGACGAAGTCGTGCACGATGCCGGCCATCCGCACCGCCGTCACGTCGTTGCCCAGCTCGCGCAGCCGCGCCGCGTACAGCTCGCCCTCGTCGCGCAGCACGTCCGCCTCGCCCGTGATGATCAGCGCGGGCGGCAGGGCGCGCAGCTCCTCCGACCGGGCCCGCAGCGGCGAGGCGTGACTCTCGCCCCGCTGGGAGGACTCGGGGGTGTACTGGTCCCAGAACCACTTCATGCCGTCGCGGTTGAGGTAGTAGCCGGAGGCGAACTGCCGGTAGGACTCGGTGTCGAAGCTCGCGTCCGTGACCGGGTAGAACAGGCACTGCCCGCGCAGCTGCACGAAGTTGAGCTTCCTGGCCATCATGGCCAGCACGGTCGCCATGTTGCCGCCGACCGAGTCCCCGCACACCGCCATCCGCGCCGGGTCCAGGTTCTTCTCCTTGCCGTGCTCCGACACCCAGCGGGCCGCGACGTAGTTCTGCTGGATCTGCGTGGGGTACTTCGCCTCGGGAGCGCGGTCGTACTCCGGGAAGACGACGGCGGCGCCGCAGCGCACGGACAACTCCCGCACCAGCCGGTCGTGGGTGTGGGCGGAGCCGAACACCCAGCCCGCGCCGTGGATGTAGAAGATGACCGGCATGGTCCCCGTGGCGCCCTTGGGCCTGACGATCCGGACCGGCACCAGGCCGGTCGGGCCGCCCTGGACCTGGATCCACTCCTCGTCGATCTCCGGCCTGGGCACGTTCGGGTCAGACTGGAGCCGCTCCAGCGCCTCGCGACCGTCCTCGGGCGGCAGCTCGTAGATGAACGGGCGCCGGGCGGTGGCGTCCGCGAACTCCTGCGCCGCGGGCTCCAGGACGACCCGCTTGATCATTGTGGTCACGATGACCCCCAGGTGAATGTCACGCCGAGGGATTTGTGCCTATTCGCACCTCCAGACCACCGCCCAAAATCGTCAAATTCCCCCCAAAATGGTTACTCCCGTTGCAGCTCGTGCGCCAGCTCCTCCAGCTCCGCCCCGCCCGCCATGAGCGTGGTCAGCTCCTGCGTGGTGATGTCGGCCTTGCCGTACTCGCCCACGCCGGCGCCCCGGTTGAGCAGCAGGAACCGGTCGCCGACCGGGTAGGCGTGGTGGGGGTTGTGGGTGATGAAGACCACGCCGAGCCCCCGGTCGCGGGCCCTGGCGATGTACCGCAGCACCACCCCGGCCTGCTTGACCCCCAGCGCGGAGGTGGGCTCGTCGAGGATGAGGACGCGGGCGCCGAAGTAGACGGCCCTGGCGATGGCCACCGACTGCCGCTCGCCGCCGGACAGCGTGCCGACCGGCTGGTCCACGTCGCGGATGTCGATGCCCATGGCCCGCAGCTCCTCGCGGGCGACCTTCCTGGCCTTGGCCACGTCGAAGGCCAGGCCCTTCTTCGGCTCCGAGCCGAGGAAGAAGTTCCGCCAGACCGACATGAGCGGGATCATCGCCAGGTCCTGGTAGACGGTCGCGATGCCGCGGTCGAGCGCGTCGCGGGGGCTGGCGAAGCGCACCTCCTGGCCGTCCACCAGCAGCGAGCCGGCGTCGTGCTGGTGCACCCCGGCGAGGATCTTGATGAGCGTGGACTTGCCGGCGCCGTTGTCGCCGAGCACGCAGGTCACCTCGCCGGCCCGCACGCCCATCGACACCTCGCGCAGCGCCAGCACCGACCCGAACGTCTTGCCGATGCCCCGGGTCTCCAGAATCAATGCTTCACCTCCTCGGCGTACCGCCTGACCAGGCGGTTGGCCAGCGTCGCCAGCAGCAGCATCGCTCCCAGGAAGAACTTGAACCAGTCGGCGTTCCAGCCCAGGAACACGATGCCCTTGTCGGCCATGCCGAAGATGACCGCGCCGATGGCGGCCCCGATCGCGGAGCCGTACCCGCCGGTGAGCAGGCAGCCGCCGATGACGGCGGCGATGATGTAGATGAACTCCTGCCCGATGCCGATGTTGGCCTGCACGGAGGTGTAGCGCAGCGCGAGGATCGTGCCGACCAGCCAGGCGGCGAACGCCGTCGTCATGAACAGGGCGATCTTCGTACGGGCGGCGGCCACGCCGACCGCGCGGGCGGCCTGCTCGTTGCCGCCCACCGCGAAGATCCAGTTTCCGATCTTGGAACGCATGAGCACCCAGGTGGCCACGGCGGTCACCAGGATCCACCACAGGATCGCCACCCGGAACGAGGTCCCGCCGATCTGGATCGTCCCGGCGAGGATCGCGTTCGCGGCCTCGAAGCCGGGGGCCCGGCGCAGGCCGCTGACCTGCACCGTCCCGGTGATGGCCTTGGTGACGCCGAGGTTGAGGCCCTGCAGCATGAGGAACGTGCCCAGCGTGACGATGAAGCTGGGCAGCCTGGTCCTGGTGACGACCAGGCCGTTGGCCAGCCCGATGGCCAGCGCCACGACCAGCCCGACGAGCATCGCCGCCCACACGCTGAACCCGTAGCGGGTGGCCAGCGTGACCAGGATCAGCCCGCTCGTGCCGGTCAGCACGCCGGCCGACAGGTCGAACTCGCCGCCGATCATGAGCAGCGCGACCGCGACGGCCATGATGCCGAGCGTGGCGGCCGGGTCGAGCCAGTTCGCGATGCCGTCCGGGGACCGGAACACCGGCGACTGGGAGGCGAAGAACACGAACACCACGACCAGCCCGACCACCGCGCCCAGCTCGGGCCGGATCAGCAGCCGGCGGGCCAGACCGACGTCGGCGACCCGCTCGTCGGCCGCCAGGGTCATCGCGTGCCCGCCTCGGCCAGCTTGGCCACCTGCTCGGCGTTGTCCTTGGTCACGAAGCCCGGCCCGGTGTTGACGGGCAGGCCGCCGCCGACGGTGTTGAGGTTGTTCTTGTACAGGTTGAGGAACGTGATCGGCAGGTAGCCCTGCAGGTACTGCTGCTGGTCCACGGCGAACAGGATCTCCCCGTCCTTGATCGCGCTCACCACGTCGCCCGACAGGTCGAACGTGGCCAGCTTGGCCGGCGAGCCCGAGTCCTTGATGGCGTCCCTGGCGGCGATCGCGACGGCCGGGTTGAGCGCGAGCACGCCGTTGACCTGCTTGTCCGACTGGAGCTTGGCGGTGACCTTGGAGGTGACGTCGGCCAGGTTGCTCACGTCGACCTGCAGCCGCTCGACCGTGCCGCCCAGTGTCTGCTCGGCGCCCTTGCAGCGCTGGTCGAGGCCGACGTTGCCGGCCTCGTGGATGACGCACAGCAGCTTGGTGACGCCGGCGGCCTTGAGCTGCTCGCCCGCGCCGCGCCCGGCCACGTCCTCCGACTGTCCGACGTGCGTGATCGCGCCGAACGCCTTGGAGGAGTCGGCGCCCGAGTTGATGGTGACCACCGGGATCTTCGCCGCGACGGCCTTGCCGATGGCCTCCTTGAGCGCGTCGGGGTTGGCCATGGAGACCACGATGCCGTCCACCTTCTCGGAGACGGCCTGGTCGATGAGCTGCGACTGTTTGGCGGGGTCGCCGTCACCCTGGTAGGTGACCTTCACTCCGTACTGTTTTCCCGCGGCCTCGGCGCCGTTCTTGACCACGTCCCAGAAGGAGTCGCCGGCGGCTCCATGGGTGATGACGGCGAAGCTGGCGCTCGCGGCAGCCGGGGCGGCGGCGGAGCTCGCGGCGGGAGCGCTCTGCGCGCTCTGCCCTCCGGAAGAGGAGCAGCCGCTCACGGCCAGCGCGCCCAGCAGGGCCAGCACGATCGGGGTACGTCTCATAGGACACCTCCAAGACCAACGGGCTCGCCCTGGTTCTACCTCAATATCATTTCTATGTATAGACATGCGGACTTGTTCACAGTAGAACGGAACCTTACGTTCCAATATACTGTCAGGTATGACGAGCGCACCCATGAGCGGCCGCAAAGCACAGGCCGCCCGCAACGACGAGTTGATCCTGCAGGCGGCCCGGGCGGTCTTCACCGCCGACCCCGGCGCCCCCATCGCGGCCGTGGCCGAGAAGGCGGGCGTCGGGATCAGCGCGCTCTACCGCCGCTACCCCAGCAAGGAGGCGCTGCTGCAGAAGCTGTGCGGCGACGGCCTCAAGCTCTACATCGAGATCACCGACCGGTCGCTGGCCCAGGAAGGCGACCCGTGGGAGGCGTTCGCCGCGTACATGCGCGGCATCGTGGACGCCGACACCAACTCCCTGACGATCAAGCTGGCGGGCACGTTCACACCGACCGAGGAGCTGGGCCGCGACGCGATCCAGGCCTCGTCGCTGGCCACCGAGGCGCACCGCCGCGCGGTGGAGGCCGGCGTGCTGCGGCCGGACGTGACCACGGCGGACATCGCGCTGCTGTTCGAGCAGCTGGCCTCGATCAAGCTCGGCGACGAGGAGCGCACCGCGCAGCTGCGCCACCGCTACCTGGCGCTCGTGATGGACTCGCTGCGGATGCCGCCGGCGCACCGGGAGCTGCCGGGCCCTCCCCCCGTGGACGAGGAGCTGTCGACGCGCTGGTACCCGTCCTCCTAGCCCTCCGGGTCGGCCAGGCGGCGGGCCAGCGCCACGGTACGGCGGGCCCGGGCGACGATGGGGGCGTCCACGAAGCGGCCGTCGGGTAGCGCGACCGCGCCGAGGCCCGCCCGCTCGGCCTGCTCGGCCGCCTCGACGATCTCCGCGGCCCTGGCCGTCTCCTCCTCCGAGGGGCGGAACGCCCGCCTGATCACGGGGATCTGGCGGGGGTGGATGGCGGTCCTGCCGAACATGCCGAGCCCGCGGCCCGCCAGGCAGGAGGCCAGCAGGCCGGCCTCGTCCTTGACGTTCGGGTAGACGGCCATGGGCACCGGCGGCAGGCCGGCCGCCGCCGCGGCGAGCACCACCTGGAGCCGCAGGTGGTGCATGGCCTGCTCGTCGGTGATGGCCAGCTCGGCGGACAGGTCCTGCTCGCCGAGCGCCACGCCGGCGACCTTCGGGTGCGCCGCGATCTCGCGTGCCGCGACGATCCCGGCCGCCGACTCCAGCAGCGCGTACGCCGGAGCGCCGGTGACCGCGTCGAGCACGGCCACGGACTCGACCTTGGGCAGCCGCACGGCGTCGGCGAGCTCCCCGACGGCCTCGAGGTCGGCCAGCCCCCGCCCGGTGGCCAGGTCGTTGACCCGCACGTGCACCCGCGCCTCCCCCTCGGCGTGCCCGCGGGCGCGCAGGTAGGCGACGGCGTTGGCGCGGGCCTCGTCCTTGCGGGCGGGCACGACCGCGTCCTCGAGGTCGATGATGACGACGTCCGCCCCGGAGGCGACGGCCTTGTCGAAGCGCTCGGGCCGGTCGCCGGGCACGTACAGCCAGGTGACGATCACGCGATCACGCCCTCTTCGCGCAGGGCGGCGATCGCCTCGCCGGTGTAGTCGAGCTCCGCGAGCACCTCGTCGGTGTCGCGCCCGAGCCGCCGCCCCGGCCAGCGGATCTCTCCGGGCGTGTCCGACAGGCGGAACAGCACGTTCTGCAGGGTGACCTTGCCGAGCTCCTCGTCCGGCACCTCCACGAACGTCTCCAGCGCCGCGTACTGCGGGTCCTCGGCGATGTCGGAGACGTCGTAGATGGGCGCGATCGCGGCCTGCGCCTCCTCGAAGCGGGCGATGACCTCGTCGGCGTCCCGCTCGGCGATCCACGACGCGACGGCCTCGTCCAGCTCGTCCACGTGCTGCACGCGCCCGCTGCCGCTGGCGAACCACGGCTGCTCCACCAGGTCGGGCCGCCCCACCAGGGCGACCACCCGCTCGGCGACGGGCTGGGCGCTGGTGGAGATGGCCAGCCACCGCCCGTCACGGGTCCGGTACGTGTTGCGCGGCGCGTTGCTGCTGGACCGGTTGCCGGTGCGGCGCGGCACGACGCCCAGCGCCTTGTACGCGCTCATCTGCGGCCCCAGGATGCCCAGGATCGGCTCGATGATCGCCAGGTCGATGACCTGCCCCCGACCGCTCTGCTCCCTGGCGCGCAGGGCCACCATGATCGCGTACGACATGGCCAGGCCCGCGATGCCGTCGGCGAGCGCCAGCGGCGGCAGCGTGGGCGGCCCGTCGGGCTGCCCGGTCATGGCCGCGAACCCGCTCATCGCCTCGGCCAGCGTCCCGAACCCCGGCTGCCTGGCCATCGGCCCGAACTGCCCGAACCCGGTCATCCGCGCCACGATCAGCCGCGGGTTGAGCTCGAGCAGGTCTTCGGGGGCGAGGTTCCAGCGTTCGAGGGTGCCGGGGCGGAAGTTCTCGATCAGCACGTCGGACCGCTCGGCCAGGCGGCGCAGGATCCCCTGGCCGTCGGGGTGCGACAGGTCCACGGCCGCCGTGCGCTTGTTGCGCGCGAGCGTCTTCCACCACAGGCCCACGCCGTCCACGGACGCGCCGTGCCCGCGCGACGGGTCGCCGCGCCGGGGGTGCTCGATCTTGATCACGTCGGCGCCGAAGTCGCCCAGCATCATCGCGGCGGAGGGACCGGCGAACAGGGTCGCCGCGTCGATGACCCGAAGGTCTGCGAGGCTCGTCATAGGTATGTAACTTATAAGAAATATGTCATAGGTCAATCTATGGAAAATGGGGACATGTCGCCTACTGAGCCGCGGCCGCCGATGAGCAAGGCCGAGTACGTCTACAGCGTGCTGCTCGACGAGATCCGCACCGCGCGGATCCCGGGCGGCACGGCGCTGCGGGCCGGGGAGGTGGCCCGCCGGCTGGGCGTGTCGGTCACCCCCGTGCGCGAGGCGCTGCGCAGGCTGGAGAAGGACCGGCTGATCAGCTACGAGGCGCATCACGGCGCGACCGTCGTGGACCTGGGCGACGATGCCCTGGCCGAGTACTACGGCCTGCGCGCGGTGGTCGAGGGTCTGGGCGCGCGCCTGGCGGCGGGCCGGATCACCCCGGAGGAGCTGGCCGGGCTGCGCGAGCTGCACGCCTCGATGGCCGAGGACGCCGCGCACGGCAGGCACGACCGGCTCGGGGAGCAGAGCGTTCGATTCCACCTGCGCATCGTGGACATCGGCGGCCCGGCCTTCCTGGGCGCGCACGCCAGATCGGTGCGCAACAGCGTCCCGGTGCCCGCCGACGCGTCGCTGTGGCTGGACGAGGCCCAGGTGCGGGCCCAGCTCGACGCGCACGAGGGCATCCTGGCCGCGCTGGCGGCCGGCGACGCCGAGGCCGCGGAACGCATCATGATCGACCACGTGCGCCGGGCCGGGGATTACCGGCAACAGCACTGACCGAATACGTACGTCACGGCCGCCGATGACAAAAATCAGCGTTCGGCCCTGCTCTATTGCAACTCGATTACACCTGTTGCACGATGGCCACTCAAGTGGTCTGGCACCCGAGGGGGCAGGGACTGTGGCGGACGCGTGGATACTGCATCCCGACTACCGGACCCCTCCGGTCCCCGCAGCCGCAGGCATCGTCCCAGGCCCCTGGCGGCACCCCGACGGCGGCCAGATCATGAACGGCACCTACGAACGGCCCCTTCCCGACCGGCAGGTCGAGGTCGTCACCATCTGGTACGGCTATGCGCTCAGCCACTGGAGCGGGCCGCGCATGCCGCGGTTCAGCAGCCCGCTGGTCTCGGCCTGGAACCCGGTGCTGGCCCAGGGGCTGGCCGTCGACCCGGGCTCCCCTTCGCCGTACCACGACGAACTGTGGTGCGACCGGTGGATCGCCGACGCCCTGCTGTACGGGCGCAAGCCGTACGGGGCGTTCACGCTGCCCGCGGCCGAGGCGCTGCGCTGGTTCGCCAAGAGCGGCGGCACCGGCCTCGTCTACCACGCCGAGCCGGTCGGCGGGCTGATCAGGGTCGTGGCGGGCACGACCGAGCGCTATGCGCAGCTGTTCGACCTGGACGCGCTGATCGCCGACTACCGCGGCGCGCTGCCGTCCGACCTGGCCGAGCCGGAGGTGGCGGCGCTGGAGGCGCACGGCGGCCACTCCCCCGCGCTGCACTACATCCTCAGCGAGAACGGCGAAGCCCGCTTCGCCCGGGCGCCGCTGTCGGTCCGCGGCCTCACCCTCGGATACCCTCCACGGGAGACGGCCGCCCGCATCGCCGCCGCGGCCCTCTCGTGACCGCACCCACCACCGGAGCCGGAGCCACGCCGTGACCGCGAGACCCATGCCGGGCGTGAAAGGTGTCCTGTTCGACCTGGACGGCACCCTGCTCGACCACCGCAGCGCCGCCGACGCCGCGATCACGGCATGGATGACGGCGCGCTTCCCCGGCCACCCGCGCCTGGACGAGGCGGCCGCGCTCTGGGAGGTCCTGGAGATGCGGTACCTGACGATGTGGCACGCGGGCGAGTGCACCCATCAGGAGCAGCGGCACCGCCGCCTGACCTCGCTCTGCCGGGAGCTGGCCGTGCCGGTGCCCGGTGACCTCGACGCGGCCTACGCCGACTTCGGCGATCGCTACCGGCAGGGCTGGAGCGCCTACCCGGACGCGGCGGGGGCGGTGGCGGAGCTGGGCGGGTTCGCGCTCGGGGTGCTGACGAACGGGGCGCAGCAGATGCAGGAGGCGAAGGTCCGCGCGATCGGGCTGGCCGACCTGATCGGGCCGGTGCTGACGGGCGAGGTGCTGGGCGGCCACTTCAAGCCGTCACCCGCCTCCTACACCGGCGCCGCGGCGGCACTGGGGCTGGCGCCGGAGCAGGTGCTGCTGGTGGGCGACGACGTCGACAAGGACGTGACGGGGCCGGCGGCGACCGGGATGCGCTCGGTCTGGCTCGACCGGCTCGGGGTCGAGCCGCCACCCGCCGGCTTCCCGCGCATCACCTCACTGACCGAGCTCCCGCGGCTGCTTCGCTAGCGGCGTCACCGGGGCGCCAGCTCGGCCAGCACCGAGCCGTCCAGGTCGAAGCCGCCCACATGCGCCAGGTAGGACCCCTGTGCCAGCGGGTCGCCGAGGTAGACGCCGCCCGCCTGGCGCACCAGCAGCGCCCCCGCGGCCACGTCCCAGGGGTGGGCGCGGGTGCCGTAGGCGGCGTCCGACCAGCCGGCGGCGACGTGCGCGAGCTTGAGCGCGGCGCTGCCCGGCTTGCGCACGGCCGAGAAGGACTCCAGGAACCGGCCGTAGCGGCGCAGCGCCTCCTCTCCGTCCGCCTCCAGGTCCGCGGGCGTCGGATAGCTCGACAGCAGCATCGCCTCCCGGTCTCTCGTGGCTCCGGCGCTCCTCAACGGGGTGCCGTTGCACCAGGCCCCCTCGGTGGAGGCGCCGAACTCGTCCTCGCGTACGGGGTCGTACACCACGCCGGCGACCAGCTCGCCGCGCGCGGCCACCGCGATCGACACGCAGAAGAACGGCAGCCCGGCGGCGAAGTTGGCGGTGCCGTCGATGGGGTCGATGTACCAGACGAGGTCGCCGGAGCCGGTCGTGCCGCCCTCCTCGCCGACGATCACGCTCTCGGGCACGCGGGCGGCGATGACCGCGCGGATCGTCTCCTCGGCGGCGCGGTCGTGCTCGGTCACCGGGTCGTGGAAGTCGCGTTTGGTGGACACCTCGGGCCGGGATCTGAAGGCCTTGCGCAGCCGGGGCCCGACGGCTCTGGCCGCCTCGGTGGCGATGTCCAGCAGGTACGTCACGTCCATCTTCACTCCCGAAGCAGGGGAAAGGGCATCATGACCCTCTATGCCCACTTCGCCCGGCCCCGTTGTTTGTCAGGACATTCTGACCTGCGTTAAGCTGATCAGCATGACCGCGAATCTCGCCATCGACCTGGACCGATCCAGTCCCGTGCCGCTCTACTTCCAGGTGGCCGAGCAGATCGCCGAGGCCATCCGGCGAGGGGACCTGGCGCCCGGCTCCCGGCTGGACAACGAGATCCTGCTGGCCGACAAGCTGGGCCTGTCGCGGCCCACGATCCGCCAGGCCATCCAGTATCTCGTGGACAAGGGCCTGCTGGTGCGCAAGCGCGGCGTCGGCACCCAGGTCGTCCACGGGCAGGTCAAGCGCTCGGTGGAGCTGACGAGCCTCTACGACGACCTGCGCAGGGCGGGCCAGGAGCCGGCCACGCAGGTGCTGGCGCTGGAGCCGCGCCCGGTCGAGGAGGAGGTCGCCCAGATCCTGGGCGTGGAGGTCGGCGCGGAGATCCTCTATCTCGAGCGCCTGAGGTTCGCGGCCGGGGAGCCCCTGGCGGTGCTGCACAACTGGCTGCCGCTCGGCCTGGCCCAGCTCACCGCCGCCGACCTGGAGAGCCGCGGCCTGTACGAGCTGCTGCGCGCCGCGGGCGTGCGGATGCGGGTCGCCAACCAGCGGATCGGCGCGCGGGCCGCCACCCAGGCCGAGGCCAGGCTGCTGGACGAGCGCCGCGGCGCGCCGCTGCTGACCATGGTCCGCACCACGTACGACGACCAGGGCCGGGCCGTCGAGCACGGCTCACACGTCTACCGGGCCTCGCACTACTCCCTCGAGGTCACTCTCATCGAGCGCTGAGGCGGCCCGCCGCTTCAGGTAGAGCGTGGTGCAGATCCCGAACACCACGGCCACCACGAGCCCCACCCACGAAAAGCCCTTCAGCCACTTCTCGGCGACGAGCCCGAGATAGAAGATCACCGTGGTGGTGCCGCCCGCCCACACGATCCCGCCGAGCACGTTGGCGACGGCGAACTTCCAGTACGGCATGCGCAGCGCCCCCGCCAGCGGCCCGGCCAGGATGCGCAGCAGCGCGATGAAGCGCCCGACGAAGACCGCCCACACCCCGAACCGCTGGAAATACCCTTCGGCCTTGGCGATGTGCCGGGGCCCGAAGTGCTTCGGGAAGCGCCGCCCGAGCCGCTCGAACAGGGGCGCGCCGCCCCTGCGCCCGATCGCGTAGCCCGCGGAATCCCCCAGGATGGCCCCGGCGCTCGCGCACGCACCGACCCAGAAGGGGTGCACCACGCCCTTGGAGGCCAGGATCGAGGCGCTGACCAGGACGATCTCGCCGGGCAGCGGGATGCCGAGGCTCTCGAACCCGATCACCAGCGCGACCATGGCGTAAAGCCAGCCGGCCGGGATCGCCTGCAACCATTCGTCGATATGCACGCGCGCAACCCTAGCGCCGTCACATCACCACAAGACCCGCGATCGAGACCTTCCTTCCGCACCGGACGGTCAGCGTTCGCTGTCCAGCATGGACATCTGCGCCTCGGCGTACCGCGAGCCGGCGGCGGCGCCCTCGGGGACGGCCGCCTCGACGGCCGCCAGGTCCTCGGCGGTCAGGCTCACGTCCAGGGCGCCCAGGGCCTCGGCCAGCCGCTCGCGCCGCCGCGCCCCGACGAGCGGGACGATCTCCTGGCCCTGGGCCAGCACCCAGGCGATGGCCAGCTGCGCGACCGTGGCCCCCTTGGCCTCGGCGAGGCTCCGCAACGCCTCCACCAGCGTGAGGTTGTGCGCCAGGTTGTCGCCGGAGAAGCGCGGGCTGGCGGCGCGGAAGTCGCCGGCGACCACCTCGCGGTCCTTGGACCAGTGGCCGCTGAGCAGCCCCCTGGACAGCACCCCGTACGCGGTCACGCCGACGCCCAGCTCGCGGCAGGCCGGCAGGATGTCCCGCTCGATGCCCCTGGACAGCAGCGAGTATTCGAGCTGCACGTCGGCGATCGGGTGGACGGCGTGGGCCCGCCGGATGGTCTCGGCCCCGGCCTCCGACAGCCCGACGTGCCGCACGCGCCCCTTGGCGACCTCCTCGGCGATGGCGCCGACGGTCTCCTCGATCGGCACGGCCGGGTCGACCCGCGCGATCCGGTAGACGTCCACGTGGTCGGTGCCGAGGCGGCGCAGGGTGTAGGCGAGCGAGCTCTTGACGGCCGCGGGCCGGCCGTCGTAGCCGAGCCAGTTGCCGTCGTAGTCGCGCTGCGCCCCGAACTTCACGCTGATCCGCACGTCGTCGCGCGAGCGGCCGTCGAGCGCCTGGCGGATGAGCAGCTCGTTGTGGCCCATGCCGTAGAAGTCGCCGGTGTCGAGCAGCGTGATGCCGGCGTCGAGGGCGGCGTGGATGGTGGCGATGGACTCGGACGTGTCGGCCGGCCCGTAGAAGTCGGACATTCCCATGCAGCCCAGCCCGAGGTCGGACACGACAGGTCCGTCGGTTCCCAGAGTTCTCATACGGCAAGTATGCCCATTGGACTGACAGATTTCAATTTTTGTCAGCCCGTCGTCCGATCCGCTCGGCATCGGCCCGGGAGGCGACGCGGACGAAGGTGAGATGCGCGTTGGCGGGATCTTCGGCCGCCCGCCGGTAGCGCTCCCGGTAGACGGCGTGCTGCTTCCAGGCGAACCGGATGATCGACTCGTCCTTGTCGAGGAGGAAGCGGAAGGATTCCCTGTTGCCGTTCCACAGCTCGGCGCCGGTGGCCATCCGGCGCAGCGTCCTGACCAGGAGCTGGCGCATGACCGCCGGCCTGGGCAGGTCGATCCAGACCACGGTGTCGGCCCGCGACCACACCAGGTCGCGTACGGCGGAGTAGTTGCCGTCGACCACCCACCCGTCCGCCGCCGTGAACACGTCGACCTCGGCCCGGAACTCCTCCGGCGGGCGCGGCGTCCACCCCGCCATGTGGAAGACGGAGTCGAGCTCCAGCCACGGCACCCCCAGCCGCCCGGCCAGCGCGGCCGCCAGCGTCGACTTCCCCGACCCGGAGTTCCCCACCACGGACACGCGTCTCACCCGGCACAATCTACTGCCGGGCGGGCCGGCAAAAGGAGCCGCGCTCCACGTACAGCGAGTTCACGTGGGAGTGGCCGCAGCGCTTCGACGGGCGCGTCACATGCTGAGGTCCCCCGTCTCCATGTAGATCTCGTCGACCACCTCCACCTGGGCGTGGAAACCGTGCTCCCCGGTACGGGAGACGCCCAGGTCGAAGTCCCCCTCCGCCGTGTCGCCCACCACGAGCCGCCGCCGGGGCGTGTCCGCCCGGCCGAACGTCACCGGCACCGGACGCTCGAAGTCCGCGGGCGGCTCTCCGGTGACGCCGGGCTCGTGGCGCACGGTCCCCGGGACCAGGCGGACGGCGAGGACCTGGTCGAAGTCGGGGCGGGCGGTGATCTCGTGCGCGAGGTGCAGCCCGCCCGCCCGGCCGAAGCACAGGTAGCTCAGCGGCGCCTGGTCGTCGTGACGGGCCGCCGGGTCGAGCCGCCGGAAGAAGAAGACGCGCTTGATGCGCGCCGTGACGTCCTCGGCGATCGGGGTGCCGCCGCGCTCGAAGTGCCCCCGGAAGACGGTGCCCCGCACCGAGGTCCGCACCGGCCCGCCGTCGGGGTCGAGCTCCAGGATGTCGAACGGGTCCGGCACGAACGTGCGCAGGTCGTCGACCTTGCGCACCGCCTCGCGCACGTCGTCGCGGAAGCCGACCTCCATGAGCACCTGGAAGCGGTGCGCCGGGACGTGGAACATCGGCAGGTGCGAGAAATAGAGCGGGTCGTCGCCGAAGAGCAGCATTCCGTGGACGTCGAACGTCTCGGGCTGGGACCGGTCATGGCCCTGGTCGTGGTGCGCGTGCATGGTCGCCTCCGGTTTTCCGCTGGGCACCCAGTACAGCCCCGGCGGCACGATGAACGCCTGAGTACGGGCTACTCAATCGCCCCCGTGTAATCGGCGCTCAAGTGGCGTGCAATCCGTCCCGCGTACAACTCGGGAGACGCCTGCGGCGGGCGAGGAGAGGGCGGGGAGAGCGATGGGCACGGGACTGGGGATGGCAATGGCGATCACGGGGGCGACGATGCTGGTCCTGGCGTGCGTCGGGCTGCCGTTCCTGATCGCCTCCTGGACCGGCCGGCAGCTCCTGGCCACCGGCATCGCCGCGCAGGCGGTGATCGAGTCGATGGCCGACACCGGCGTGACGATCAACGGGCAGCCGCTCGTCAGCTTCGTCCTGGGCGTGCGGACGCAGGACGGGCAGGTGCACCGGGTCACGCACCGGCAGTCGCTGCCGCGCCTGCCCATGGGGATGGTCGTGCCCGGCGCGGTGGTGCCGGTCAAGGTGGATCCGCAGCGGCGTGACCGGGTGCGCATCGACTGGGCGTCCTGGCGCCCCGCCCCGTACGGCGCATAGGAGCCCAGCGTCAGACCGACCCGTCCGGTAGTTTCCGGACGGGTTACGTTCTTTTTTCCATCCGGTCCTAACCCTTGGCAACTTACCTCCCAGACACCTAAGGTTCAGTGCAATGCCACACATTACTGGGAAGGTTCATGACGTCCAAGCAGGTCAGGCCCCTGGCCGGCGCCGTAAGCACCATCGCAGGAGCAGTTCGGCCGCTGTCCGGAGCACGTATCACTGGCGGACTGCTGCATGACTGGCAGCGCCGCAACCGCAGGGCCACAATCCCCCACACCATCGAGCAGCTCCGCGCGGCGGGCAACGTCGCCAACCTGAGCCGCCTCCTGGAGGACGACCCCGCCCCCTACCGGGGCCGGTACCCGTTCCTCGACACCGACCTGTACAAGACCCTCGAAGGTCTGGCGTACGAGCTCGGCGACGGAGACCCTTCGGCCGGGGAGTTCTTCGACGAGGTGGTCGGCCTGCTGGAGCAGGTCCAGGCCGGCGACGGCTACCTCAACTCCTTCTTCCAGGACCCCGCGGCGGACAAGAAGCCGTGGGAGGACCTGGCCTGGGGACACGAGCTGTACAACCTGGGCCACCTCATCCAGGCGGCCGTCGCCGCGAACCGGCGGATGGGCGACGACCGGCTCCTGCGCGTGGCCACGCGCTTCGCCGACCTGGCGGTGGAGCGATTCAACGAGACGGGCGTCTGCGGCCACCCCGAGGTGGAGATGGCGCTGGTCGAGCTGTACAGGGAGACGGGCGAGCGCCGCTACCTGACGCTGGCGGCGGCGTTCGTCGACCGCCGCGGCACCGGGCAGATGGAGCACCGCATCTTCCCCGGCGAGTACTTCCAGGACCACGTGCCCTTCCGCGAGCTCCCGTCGGTGACCGGCCACGCGGTGCGCATGGCCTACCTGGCGGCGGGCGCGGCCGACGTCTTCCTGGAGACCGGCGACCGGTCGCTGTTCGAGGCGCTGGAGCGGCTCTGGGACGACATGGTGGCGACCAAGCTGTACGTCACCGGCGGCCTGGGCAGCCGCCACTCCGACGAGGCGATCGGCGACCGGTACGAGCTGCCGTCCGAGCGCGCCTACAGCGAGACCTGCGCGGCCATCGGCGTCATGCAGTGGGCGTGGCGGATGTTCCTGGCCGGCGGCGACGCGAAGTACCTCGACGTGTTCGAGCGCGTGCTCTACAACGCCTACGCCGTGGGCCTGTCGGCCGACGGCACGGCGTTCTTCTACGACAACCCGCTGCAGCGCCGCCCCGACCACGCGCAGCGCAGCGGCGCGGAGGCGGGCGGCGAGGCGCTGCGCCGCGCCTGGTTCACCTGCCCGTGCTGCCCGCCCAACATCGTGCGGTGGATGGCCCAGCTCGCCGACTACGTGGCGGCCGAGCGGGACGACGCCGTGCTGATCACCGCCTACACCCAGGCCACGATCCGGACGGCCGAGCTGGAGCTGGCGATGGAGACGGCCTACCCGTGGGACGGCGACGTGCGCATCACCGTCGAGCGGGCGCCGGCCGGGCCGTACGGGCTGGTGCTGCGCGTCCCCGGCTGGGCCCGGAACGTGACCGTCACCGTCAACGGCGAGCCCTGCGACGCGCCGGAGTCCGGCGGCTGGGTCACCCTGCACCGCACGTGGTCGCCGGGCGACGAGGTGCGCCTCACCCTGCCCATGCCGGTCCGGGCGCACGGCTCGCACCCCTACCTGGACGCCACCCGGGGCGCGGTCAGCCTGGCCCGGGGGCCGCTCGTGTACTGCGTCGAACAGCACGACAGCCCGCAGGCCCCCGTCGACGACCTGCTCGTCGGCGCCCACGACGTTGTCAACGCGCGCACCGAGCGCCGCGACGCGGCCGTCGTGCTGCGCGTGGAGGCGGACACGGCTCCCCCGCCCACCGCCGAGCTCTACCCCGAGCTCCCTCTGCACGAGGCGCTCCCGGAGACGAGGGTCGCGGCGACCTTCGTCCCCTACTTCCTGTGGGGCAACCGCGGCCCCCAAGCCATGCGGGTCTGGGTCAGGACCCCCTGGACCAACGGAAAGAAGGCATCATGATGAGGAGATCGGCGGCGCTCGCGAGCGTCACCATGACCACCGTGCTGGCGCTCAGCGCCTGTGGCGGGGGCGGCGGCGCGGCGGCCCCCGGCGCGGGCACCGGCACGGGCGCCTCGGGCGGGCCGGGTGGGCCGGCCGCGACGGGCGGCACCGTGCACATCCTGAACAAGGCGGACTTCTCCCATCTGGACCCGGTGCGCGGCTTCGACGGTGGAGTGAACAACTTCTACCGGCTCATCTACCGGGGGCTGACGATGTTCGGCGCGGGTCCGGGCGCCGAGGGCACGAAGATCGTGCCCGACCTGGCCACCGACACCGGCACACCGTCGGACGGCGGCAAGACGTGGACGTTCAAGCTCAAGGACAACCTGTTCTTCGAGGACGGCTCGCCGATCAACAGCGAGTCCGTGAAGTTCGGCTTCTCGCGCACGTTCGACCCGGAGGCCGGGATCGGCTCCCCGTACGGGAAGCTGCTGCTGGACGCACCCAAGGACTACAAGGGCCCGTACCTGGACGGCGACCTGAAGACGATCGAGACGCCCGACGACAAGACGGTCGTCTTCCACCTCAAGAAGCCCTACGCCGACTTCCCGAGCGCGCTGGCGCTGGCCAACTTCACCCCCTTCCCCAAGGGCACGGGGGCGGGCGCGGCCTTCGACACCAAGCCGATCGCGAGCGGGCCGTACAAGGTGGCGAGCTACCAGCGCGGCGTGTCGCTGAAGCTGGAGCGCAACCCGCAGTGGAAGCGTGAGACCGACACCGTCCGGGCGGCCAAGCCGGACGCGTTCGAGTGGACGTTCGGCCTCGATGCGGCCACCATCGACGAGCGCATGCTGGCCGAGCAGGGCACCGACACCGACGCCATCGGCCCGTCGATCCAGGCGGCGACCGTGGCGCGGGTGCAGGCGCCTCAGATCAAGCAGCGCACGCTGGCCGGGCTCAACGGCTGCACCACGTACATGGGCCTGAACACCACCAAGAAGCCCCTGAACGACGTGCGCGTGCGCCAGGCGATCAACCTGGCGATCAACAAGGACACCGTGGTCGCGGGCATGGGCGGCGGCGCCCTGGCCGCCAAGGGCACCTCGATCCAGCCGCCCACGGTCGCAGGCCGGGTCGACTACGACCCGTACCCGTACAACCCCGAGGAGGCCAAGAAGCTGCTGGCCGAGGCCGGCCAGGCGAACGGGTTCACGCTGACGCTCGACACCCGGCCGGACCCGAAGATGGCCGCGGTGGCGGTGGCGATCCAGGACGCGCTCAAGCAGGTGAAGATCGACGTCAAGATCAACAACATCGACACCTCGACGTACTACGAGGTCATCGGCACGCCGGCGCAGCAGCACGACGCCGCCGTCACCGGCTGGTGCCCCGACTGGGCCTCCGGCGCGACGTTCCTGCCCCCGCTGTTCGACGGCCGCAACATCACCGACAAGGGCAACGCCAACCTCGCGCAGATCAACGACAAGGGCATCAACCAGCGGATCGACGAGATCGCCGCGATGACGGACGTGCAGGCGGCCAACGCGGCCTACGGCGAGCTCGACAAGCAGATCATGAAGGAGGCGCCGATCGTCCCGCTGGCCTACGAGAAGCTCATCCTCCTCGTCGGCTCGAACATCGCGGGCGCCTACCAGTCCAACTCCTTCTCCGGCGGCATCGACCTGATCTCCGTCGGCCTGGCGAAGCCGACGAAGTAAATGGCCGTCGTCGCTTACTCCCCGAGCACGTCGAGGGCACGGGTCACGAGCGCGCTGCTGCGCGACAGGGGCGCGGTGCTGAGCACCGCGTTCCTGTCGCTGATCGTGCTGATGGCGATCGGCGCGCCGCTGATCAGCGCGATCACCGGCCACGGCCCGAACGACTTCGACACCGCCGCCGTCAACACCGACCTGGGCGGGGTGCCGCGCGGGTCGCTCGGCGGCATCAGCGCCGAGCACCTGCTCGGCGTCGAGCCGCAGAACGGCCGCGACATCCTGGCCCGCATCGCCTACGGCGCGCGCGTCTCGCTGCTGATCGCGGTCTCCGCCACGGCGCTGACGACCCTGCTGGGCGTGGTGCTGGGCATGCTGGCCGGGTTCTACCAGGGCTGGGTGGACCAGGTGATCTGCCGGGTCATGGACTTCCTCATGGCCTTCCCGGCGCTCATCTTCATGATCGCGATCCTGTCGTCGCTGCCGCAGGGGAACCGGCCGGTGCTGCTGGTCCTGGTGATCAGCGTGTTCGGCTGGCCGTATCTGGCGCGGGTGGTGCGCGGGCAGACGATGACGCTGGTGAACAGGGAGTTCGTGGAGGCCGCCCGGGCGTCGGGCGCCTCCACGGGCGCGCTGGTGTTCAAGGAGATCCTGCCGAACCTGCGCAGCTCGCTGATCGTGATGACCACCCTCGCCGTGCCCGGCTACGTCGGCACCGAGGCGGGGCTGTCGTTCCTGGGTGTCGGCGTCACGCCGCCGACGCCGTCGTGGGGGCAGATGATCTCGAGCTCGGTCGCCTGGTACTCCGTCGATCCCATGTACTTCGCGATCCCCGGCGGGTTCCTGTTCCTCACCGTGCTGTCGCTGACGGTGCTCGGGGACCGGCTGCGGGCCGCTTTCGACGCCGGGGAGGCCTCATGATGGCGCGCTACATCGTCGGGCGGCTCGCCTGGGTGCTGCTGATCCTCTTCCTGGTGTGCCTGTTCACGTTCATCATCTTCTTCACGCTCCAGCCCGACCCGGCGGTGATGATCTGCGGCAAGACGTGCACGCAGGGGCGCATCGACCAGATCCACGCCGTGCTGGGGCTGGACGAGCCGCTGCTGAAGCAGTTCTTCGGCTTCCTCGTCGGCATCTTCGCCGGGCGCGACTACGGCCAGGGCGCGAACCTGGTGCACTGCGGCGCCCCGTGCCTGGGCTACAGCTTCCAGACCGGCCAGTCCGTGTGGGACATGGTGGTCGAGCGGCTGCCGGTCAGCGCCACCGTCGCGATCGGGGCCGCGGTGCTGTGGCTGCTCATCGGGATCGCGGCGGGCCTGCTCAGCGCGGTCAAGGAGGGCACCTGGTGGGACCGCACGGCGATGGGGCTGGCGCTGGGCGGCTCCAGCGTCCCCAACTACGTGCTGGCGCTGGCGCTGCAGTACGTGCTGGTCGTGCAGCTGCAGGTGCTGCCGTTCCCGCGGGCCGTGGCCTTCGCCGACGACCCGGTGGTGTGGTTCCAGTCGTACCTGATGCCGTGGATCGTGCTGGCCACCGGTTACGCCTGCCTCTACAGCAGGCTCACCCGAGCGAACGTGATCGACACCCTCGCCGAGAACTTCATGCGCACGGCCCGGTCCAAGGGCCTGAGCCCGGCGCTGACCATGCGCAGGCACGCCCTGCGCCCGGCGCTGACGCCCATCGCCACGATCTTCGGCATGGACTTCGCCGCGCTGCTGGGCGGCGCGCTGATCACCGAGACGGTGTTCGGGCTGAACGGGGTCGGCAAGATGGCCGCCGACTCCATCACCAAGAACGACCAGCCGGTGATCATGGCCGTGACGCTGCTGGCGGCGTTCTTCGTGGTGATCGGGAACGTGGTGATCGACCTCGTCTACACGAGGCTGGACCCGAGAGTGAGGATCACGGCGAAATGAGCGACCTGCTTGTCGTGGAGGACCTCACCGTCACCTTCCCCACCACGCGCGGCCCGGTGGACGTGGTCAAGGGCGTGTCCTTCACCGTCGGACGGGACGAGACCGTCGGCATCGTCGGCGAGTCCGGCTCCGGCAAGTCCATGACCAGCCTGGCCGTCATGGGACTGCTGCCCAAGGGCGCCAGGACCAGCGGGAGCATCCGGCTGGACGGCACGGAGCTGCTCGGGCGCCCGGACCGGGAGCTGCGGCGGCTGCGCGGCGACCAGATGTCGATGATCTTCCAGGATCCGCTGTCGTCCCTGAACCCGTACTACACGGTCGGCCTGCAGATCGAGGAGATGTACCGCGCCCACCGCGGCGGCTCGCGCGCGGCGGCGCGGAAGGTCGCGATCGAGGCGCTGCGGCAGGTGGACCTGCCGGAACCGGAGCGGCGGGTGGACTACTACCCGCACCAGTTCTCCGGCGGGCAGCGGCAGCGCGTCATGATCGCGATGGCCCTGGTGTGCTCGCCGGCGCTGCTGATCGCCGACGAGCCGACCACGGCCCTGGACGTGACCGTGCAGGCGCAGATCCTGAAGCTGCTGGCCGGCCTGCGGCAGGAGCGCGGCATGGGCATGGTGTTCATCACGCACGACCTGGCCGTGATCAGCTCGATCGCCACCCGCGTGCTGGTGATGCGGCAGGGCGAGCAGGTCGAGTACGGCACGGCCGAGCAGGTCTTCGCCGAGCCGCGCCACGACTACACCAAGATGCTGCTGGAGAGCATCCCGCGCATCGACGATCCAGTAGACGGCGAGGTGAAGGCATGACGCTGCTGCGGGCCAAGGACCTGACCAAGCGGTTCGTCTCGCGCGGCCCACTGGGCGCCAAGGCCGAGTTCACGGCGGTCGACCAGGTCAGCTTCGAGGTGCGGCTCGGCGAGACGCTGGCCGTGGTCGGCGAGTCCGGCAGCGGCAAGTCGACGACCGCCCGCATGATCGCCAAGCTGATGGACCCGAGCGAGGGCACGCTGGAGTTCGACGGCGAGGACGTCACCCACGCCAAGGGGGCCGCGCTGGCCCGCTTCCGCGCCAACGTCCAGGTCGTCTTCCAGGACCCGTTCTCCTCGCTCAACCCCCGCCACACGGTGGAGCGGATCCTGATGGCGCCGCTGGACTACCAGGGCATCGCGCCCGACGGCGGGCGGCGGGCGCACGCCAAGGAGCTGATGGAGCGGGTCGGCCTGAACCCCGACCACTCGCTGCGCTACCCCGCGCAGTTCTCCGGCGGGCAGGCGCAGCGCATCGGCATCGCCCGCGCGCTGGCCGTCAACCCCAAGCTCGTGATCTGCGACGAGGCCGTCTCGGCGCTGGACGTGTCGGTGCAGGCGCAGGTGATCGAGCTGCTGCGGCGGCTGCAGCGCGAGAGCGGCTTCAGCTACGTGTTCATCGCCCACGACCTGGCCGTCGTCCGGCAGATCGCGCAGCGGGTCGCGGTGATGAGCAAGGGGCAGATCGTCGAACTGGGGGACGCCGAGCAGGTCTTCGGCGAGCCCCGGCATGATTACACGCGTACGCTGCTGGCGGCCATCCCGCGCATCAACCCGGAGTGGGACCGCCGCAGGAGGGAGAAGCCGTGATCACCGCGACCTACACGATCCCGGGGATGCGGGTACGCGACCACGTCGTGGAGGTGCCGCTCGACTGGTCGGACCCGGAGGCCACGATCAGGGTCTTCGCCAGGGAGCTCGTGGACCCCACCCGGGACGGCCACGACCTGCCGTGCCTGCTCTACCTGCAGGGCGGGCCGGGCGGCAAGGGGCCGCGTCCCGTCGGCACGTCGGGCTGGCTCGGCCAGGCGCTGGAGAAGTACCGGGTGATCCTGCTCGACCAGCGGGGCACCGGCCGCAGCTCGCGGATCGACGGGCGGGTGATGAGCGCGCTCGACCCGCAGGAGGGCGCCGACTACCTGGCCCGCTTCCGCGCGGACTCGATCGTGGCCGACGCCGAGCACCTGCGCAAGACCGTCTTCGGCGGGCGGCGCTGGTCGACGCTCGGGCAGAGCTACGGCGGCTTCCTGACGCTGACGTACCTGTCGCAGGCGCCCGAGGGGCTGAGCGCCTGCTACGTGGCGGGCGGGCTGCCCTCCGTGGACCCCGACGCGTCGGAGGTCTACCGGCGCACCTATCCCCGGGTCGCGGCCAAGAACGCCGAGTTCTACCGCCGCTACCCGCACCACGCCGAGACGGTGGCCCGGCTGGCCGACCGGCTGGCCTACGGCGACGTGCTGCTGCCCGACGGCGACACGCTCACCGTGCGGCGGCTGCAGTCGCTGGGGATCGACTTCGGCATGAAGCCGGGGTACGAGCGCATGCACTGGCTGCTCGACGAAGCCTTGCTGGAAGGAGGGGAACTGCCGGAGACGTTCCTGCACCAGGTGCTGGCCCGCTCGTCCTACGCCGACAACCCGCTGTTCGCCGCGCTGCAGGAGAGCATCTACGGCTCCGGTCCCGGCGCGACCGCCTGGGCGGCGCAGCGCGAGCGCGCCAACCATCCCGCCTTCGCCGAGGACGCCCGGCCGCTGCTGTTCACCGGCGAGATGATCTACCCGTGGATGTTCGCGGAGATCCGCGCGCTGCGCCCCTTCCGCGCCGCCGTCGACCTGCTCGCCGAACGGGCCGAGTGGCCGGCGCTGTATGACCTGGACCGCCTGGCGGCCAACGACGTGCCGGTGGCGGCGGCCGTCTACTTCGACGACATGTACGTCGACTCGGGGCTGCAACTGGACACCGCCTCCAGGGTGGGCAACACGCAGGCCTGGGTCACCAACGAGTACGAGCACGACGGCATCGGCGAGGAGCGCGTCTTCGCCCGCCTGACCGGACTGGTGCGCGACATAGGAGGAGGAATCACCAGTGAGTGACGGCAAACCCCCCAAGCTGACAGAGGTCCCCGCGTTTCGCGAGTTCATCGCCCAGGGCTGGGACGCCCCCGCCCGTACCCCCGACCTCGTGCCCGGGGCGGCCGAGGCGGCCGCCGCGCACCGCGCGCGCCTGGCCGCCGCGCTGCCCGGCAGGACCGTGGTGGTGAAGGCGGGCCGGGCTCCGGTACGCAGCAACGACACCGCCTACGACTTCCGCGTCGACAGCGACTTCTACTGGCTCACCGGCTGCGCCGTGGAGAACGCCGTCGCCGTGATCGCGGACGGCGCCGCCACCCTCTACCTGCCGCCGCCCGCCCGCCCCGGCGACATCGGCTTCTTCGCCGACGCGGCGTACGGGGAGCTGTGGGTGGGCCCGTCCCCGTCCCTCGCCGAGTGGTCGGCGGCGCTCGGGGTCGCGGTGCGGCCGCTGTCGGAGTTCACGGACACGTCTGAACCGGTGGAGGAGCTCCCCCGGGTGCTGGCCGAGCTGCGCATGATCAAGGACGAGTGGGAGATCGGCCAGCTGCGCGAGTCCGTGGACCGCACGGTCGAGGGCTTCGCGGCCGTGCTGGCCGAGGTCCCGGCGGCGATCGAGGGAGCGGGTGAGCGGTGGCTGCAGGGCACGTTCGACCGCTACGCCAGGGCGTACGGCAACGGCCCCGGCTACGCCACCATCGTCGGCAGCGGCCCGCACGCCCCCACCCTGCACTGGGTGCGCTGCGACGGGCCCGTCCTGCCGGACCAGCTGCTGCTGCTCGACATGGGCGTGGAGGTCCGCAGCCACTACACCGCCGACGTCACCCGCACCTTCCCCGCCTCCGGCGCCTTCTCCCCCGCCCAGCGGCAGGTGCACGACCTGGTGGAGAAGGCGCACCGGGCGGGCCTGGCCGCGGTCGGCCCCGGCCGGCGCTTCACCGACTTCCACCACGCGGCGATGGAGGTCATCGCGCGCGGGCTGGACGACTGGGGGCTGCTGCCGGTCTCGGTGGACGAGGCCCTGTCGGACACCGGCCAGCACCACCGCCGCTACCTGATCTGCGGCATCGGCCACCACCTGGGCCTGGACGTGCACGACTGCGCCCAGTCCCGCCCGGAGGCCTACCACGGGGCCGCCATGGCGCCGGGCATGGTGCTCACCGTCGAGCCCGGCCTGTACTTCCACGCCCACGACCTCACGGTCCCGCCGGAGCTGCGCGGGGTGGGGGTGCGGATCGAGGACGACCTGCTGGTGACGCCGTCCGGCGTGGACATCCTGTCGGACGCCCTGCCCATCGACGCCTCCGGCCTGGAGCGCTGGGCCAAGGAGTCCACGGTCTGACCCCCGCGGGTTCTTCCGGCACCACCCCACACGGCGCCGGGAGAACCCGCCCCCGCCCCGGGGACGGGCCGCCGGGTCAGGGTGAGCTGCTGTAGCGGGCCTGGCGGGCGGTGGCGGTGAGGGCCGCGGCACGGGCCGCCTCCGTAGGCGTGAACGGCAGCTCGGGACGCCGGATCAGCAGCGCCCGGTCCGGATTGACCGAGATCACCATCGTGGTGTTGAGCTCGGCCCCCTCGTCCACCGTGTCCCCCGGCCGCCGCCACTCCACCTCCGGCACCCGCAGCAGCTCCGCCATCGCCTCGGGCAGCCGGTCCGGGTCCGCGCTCACCCGCTGAGCCAGCACCAGCGCCTGGACACCGGGATCGGTGAGGTCCTTGACCTGCGCGGGCACGATCACGACGTCATGCCCGCCCGCCTCCGTCAGCACCCCGGAAAGCGCCTCCAGCGCCAGCCCCGGCGGCGCCTCGATGACGAACTCGTCCAGCGCGTCACACCCCGCGGGCGTGATCGCGCTGCTCCCGGTCGGCGCGATGTGCAGCGCCAGGATGTTGCAGCCCAGCCGCCCGAACGCCCCCGCGACCGCGGCGAGCCGCCCCGGCCGCTCCACCACCCGCATGCGGATGCGCCACAGCACCATGGCCGCCCCCGCGCCCTCCCCCACGGGCAGCGCGGGGACCTTGCGTACAGGGCGGTGGCCCATCCGCTTGTGGACCGCCGCCCCCACGATCAACGCCGCCCCCAGCCCGACCATCACCACCGGACCCGGTTCGCGGTGGCCGAGCAGGGTCGCGAGCAGGTGCGCCAGGCCGACCGCGAGGAACAGCGCGGCCAGCTCGACGATCTCTCGCCGCCAGGAGCGCCGATTACCGTTCATCACCTTCGGTGCATCGCTCATGCACCCCAGTGTCTGCGGGACGTGTTTCGTGATCACGAACGGCGCGGTTGCGGCGGCATTAAACCGCCCTAACCGCATGGCCCGTTCATGACAGGCCCCTTACACCCGCTCGACCTCGAAGACCAGCGCCGACTCGGCCCGCAGCACGGGAGCGGGCAGCCCCAGCTCGCCCAGGACCGCGCCGCTCAGCCGCACCGGACCCGAGGCCCACTCCGGCAGCCCGGCCGCGCGGGGCTTGGGGCCCGCGACCCGCACCTCGTACGTCGCCGCCGGGTCGAGCCCGGGCAGCCGCAGCGGCGCGGGCCCGATCGCGACCCTGGAGGTGAGCTGGACGAACGCGAACACCCCGCGCTCCGGCAGCACCGCCCCGTGCAGCAGCGCCGACGGGTCCGGGTGGTCGGCCCGCACCACCCGCCCGGCGTGCAGCGTCGGCCGCAGCCGCTTGTGCAGGGCGATCCACTCGGCCAGCTCCTCCAGCTCCGCCTGGCTCGCCGAGGTCAGGTCCCACTCCACGCCCATGTGCCCGAACAGCGCGGTCGCGGCCCGGAAGGCCAGCGGCAGCGACCGGCCCGTGCTGTGGTCCTGCGGCGCGCCGACGTGGCTGCCCATCCGCTCCGGCGGCACGAGCAGCCCGGTCCAGCGCTGGATCGCCTGCCGGTCGAGCGCGTCGTTGCAGTCGGACGTCCACACCCGGTCGGTGCGGGCCAGGACGCCGAAGTCGACGCGGGCGCCGCCCGACGAGCACGACTCGATCTCCAGCTCCGGATGGCGGGCCCGCAGCTCGTCCAGCAGCCGGTACGCCGCCAGCGTCTGCGCGTGCACCCCTGGCACCCCGTCGTGCACCGGCTCGGCGATGTCGCGGTTGTGGTCCCACTTGATGTAGTCGAGCGCGTACTCGCTCACCAGGCTGTCCAGCCGCTCCAGCAGGTAGTCGTACGCCTCGGGCCTGGCCAGGTCGAGCACCTGCTGGTTGCGCTGCGGCGGCGGCACGCGCTCGGCCTGCCCGAGGATCCAGTCGGGGTGCTCGCGCAGCAGGTCGGAGTCCGGGTTGACCATCTCCGGCTCGAACCACAGCCCGAACTGCATGCCGAGCTTGCGCACGTGCTCGGCGAGGGGGTTCAGGCCGTCCGGCCAGACGCCCTCGTCGACGTACCAGTCGCCGAGCCCGGCCCGGTCGTGACGGCGGTGGCGGAACCAGCCGTCGTCGAGCACGAACCGCTCGATCCCCGCCGCCGCGGCCTTGTCGGCCAGCTCCAGCAGCCGGTCGAGGCCGTGGTCGAAGTAGGTGGCCTCCCAGTTGTTCAGCGTGACCGGGCGGACCCCCAGCGGGCGGGCGGCACGCAGGTGGTCGTGCAGCCGCGTGCTCGCCGCGTCCAGCCCGCCGCCCGACCAGGTGAAGTACACCAGCGGCG
Organism: Nonomuraea sp. NPDC051941; assembly: GCF_044593615.1. NCBI lineage: Bacteria > Bacillati > Actinomycetota > Actinomycetes > Streptosporangiales > Streptosporangiaceae > Nonomuraea > Nonomuraea sp. NPDC051941. Next base: position 139,597 of record NZ_JBIUCF010000021.1, on the reverse strand, counting down.
TGCGGTAGCTCTCCCCCTCGGCCAGCACGATCTCGCCGGGCTCCAGCAGCTCGCCCGCCGCCACCAGCGCCGGGCCCTCGGCCAGCCGCTCGGCGTAGTGGATGTGGTTGCCGCTCCAGCCCGCGTGCACCCCCCACACCTCGCCGCCCCGGAACCCGAACCCCGCGGTCCCGGCCACCAGCAGCCCCGTGCCGTCGTGCCCGGTCCGGCCGCGCCGGTTCTCCCGCGACCACACGCCGTACCCGAACGCCGTGCGCTGCGGCACCTTCTCCAGCGCCCACCGCCCGGTGAAGTCCAGCAGCTCGCCGGCGCGCGCCGGCACCGGCAGCGCGCAGGCCAGCCCCTCCAGCCGGTACGGGGCGGCGGCGGTGTTCGTCAGCGTGTGCCGCATCGTCACCAGGCCGCCGCCGTCCATGGTCAGCTCGCTGACCAGCTCCAGGCCCGCGCGGGCGTCGGAGGCCGCGACGGTGACCGTGCCGCCCTGACCGGGCGTCGCGTCCGCGTCGATCCGGTCCAGCGTCCAGCGCACCGGCCAGTGTTCGCCGTCCCGGCCGCCCGACAGGCCCGGCCTGCCGTACCAGCTGTCTCCCTGGGCGGGCAGCAGCGGCGGCGCGGCGGTGAGGGAGGCCAGCGCGGGCGTCAGGTCGGCGCCGGTCGCGGACCCGAGGTCGGCGCCGAAGTGGCGCACGCGCGGCAGGCCGGGGCCCGAGGCGTCCAGCACCAGGGCGGCCCCCGCGGCGGAGAGGATGAGGGGTGACAAGTCAGGCTCCTCGTTCAGCTCGGCGTTACGACGCGAACCTACATGAACAGCACACTTGCCCCGATCATGGGGCGGCCCCTCCGGGGCGGGAGCCGGAGGGGCCGCGAGGGGGTGAGCGTCAGACGGAGATCCGCCCGGCGCCGGCGCCCGCGGTGACGACTGACTTGACGTTGGAGGCGGTGTCGAGCGAGTAGGAGTAGGGGATCGAGCCGACACTGCCGCCACTCTGGCCGCTGCCGGAGTTGACGAAGTGGTTGTTGCGCGCGACCAGCGTGCCGGGGCCGGAGTCACCCTCGCCCAGGTGGAACGGGTCCTGGGTGTTCTCGAAGTAGTTGCCCTCGACGAGCACGCCCGCGCCCTCGGTGGAGGCCACGCCGTAGCTGCCGACGCTGCCGTAGTAGTTGTTGTAGACGTGCACCGGGTTGCCGAACCGCACGCGCGGGTGGCGCTGGTTGGTGCCGTCGAACCAGTTGTGGTGGTACGTCACGCGCAGGTGACCGCGGTCCTCGCCGCCGTTGTCGTCGCTGTGGCCGAGCAGCATGGTCTTGTCGTGGTTGGAGAACTTGTTCCACGAGACGGTGACGTAGTCGCTGGCCCGCTTGATGTCGATGGCGCCGTCGTAGCCGTGGCTCAACGAGTTGTGGTCGAGCCAGACCCTGGTCGAGTACTGGACGTTGATCGCGTCGTCGCCCCAGTCGCGGAAGGTGAGGTTGCGGACGATCACGTTCGAGGCCTGGGAGATGTTGAACCCGCAGCCCGCGATCGTCGCGCCCGAGTTGCCGAGCACGGTCTTGTTGGAGGCCACCTTCAGCATGCCCGAGCAGGAGATCGTGCCCGACACCCGGATCACCGAGGCGCCGCTCGCCGACAGCGCGCTGGTCAGGGCCGAGGCGCTGCTGACGGTGACCGGCGAGGCGTTGCCGCCGCCCGTCGTGCCGCCGCCCTGCGTGGCCCAGCCGACCAGCCCGTTCGCGTTGCCCGGAGGCGTGGTCGGCGGTGGATCGGTGGGCGGGTTGGTCGGGTTGCTGCCGACGGGGACGAGCCGCCACTGCTTGGTGGCCACGGAGTCACAGGAGTTCTGCTGCACCAGGGCGCCGGAGGAGGTCGCGTTGTCCTTGGTGTTGAGGCACTTGCCGCCGTTGGTGTTGACGATCCTGACGGTGGCGCCCGACTCGGGCAGCGTCCACGTCTGCGACGAGGCGCCGGAGCAGCTCTCCTGCTGCACGGCCTTGCCCGCGGAGGTGCTGGCGTCCTGCACGCCCGCGCACTTGCCGCTGTGGGCGGCCTTGAGGGTGTAGCCGCTGCCGCTCGCGGCCAGGTTCCAGGTCTGAGCGGCGCTGCCGCAGCCGCTCTGGGTGAGCTGGACCCCGTCCGAGGTGCTGGATCCCGGCACGGTGAGGCACAGGCCGCTGCCGTTGTTCACCACCGTGTACGCCCCCGGCGCGGGGGCCGCGGCGGCCGCAGTGGTCGTCGCAGCGGCCACCGCGACGACTGCCGTGCCCGTCAGGCCGATGACGCCCGCGATGACCGCCGCTGTTCTGCCGTTGATTCTCTGTCGCACGATTCAGCTCCTTGCTGGCCCGGCAGGCCGCTCACGGCCTGCGACGTGTCCCCCCAGCGAGAATCCGTTCACATATGTGGCTGCCATACGTGTGACCGAACACGCCACAACATAGGTAAGCGCTTTCCCACTGTCAATCAGAGCTGAAACTTTCATCACAGCCGGGATTCCACGCTGTGCGGACCCGTACCGAGCTGCGGATATCCGCCGTGGAGCAGGACGTCAGGCGGGCTCGGGCGTGCTGCCGAGCACGACCCGCAGGTCCGCCTGCGTGGGCGGCTTCGTCCAGGTGAGCCCCGGCCCGCCGGCGGCGATGAGGCGCGGCGCGACCTCGCGCAGCAGCTCCCCCGCCGCGGCCTCGGGCTGCTTCTCCCTGGCCTCCCGGTACAACTCGAGCACCCTGGCCAGGTCGAGCATCATCGTGTTGGTCTCACGCACGGTGACCTGCAACGCTCCAATGGCCGGCTCGGCCGACCAGGGGCACTCGCCAGACACGGCCTCGCGCACCGCCTCGGCGAAGGCGGCCCGGTCCATGCCGTCCACCTCGCCGTCCAGCCAGTCCTCGCGCAGGTGCAGCACGCCCGGCCGCTCCACCGCCCCGAGGTGCGCGATCAGGGCCACGACCGTGCCCTGCGGATCGTGCAGCGCGGCGTCCCCCCTGGCCGCGAAGGCGTCGGCGAGCAGGTGCAGCGAGATCAGCCGGGGCGGCTCGTACGTCGTGAGCACCCCCCGCCGGCCACTCACCCGCAGCGGGTAGGCCCGCAGGCCCTCCATGAACGCGGGCTCGACCTCCGCCGGGATCCCGAGGTCCATGTCCGCCTCGACCGTGGTGGAGGCGGCACCGGCGGCACTGCCAGCCGGGTCACGGCGGAACCACCAGACCATCGCCCCCACGACAATGGCGGCCAGCGCCACGACTGCGATCCACACGATGTTGTTTGCTTTCCCCTCGTACCTGCCAGCGGTAGCAGCGTAGTGTGCTCCGACCGGATGAATGCACAAATTTCTGCAAATATGGCTGGCCGCACCCGTGGGTCGTGTATACCCGGGCGACTGACAGAATTGGAAAGGTGACAGATGGCATCCTGACACCGGACCAGATCCTCGCCGCGGCCCAGGACGTCCTGCGCCGCTACGGTCCGGCCAAGGCCACGGTCGTCGACGTCGCGCGGGCGCTCGGCGTCAGCCACGGCAGCGTCTACCGGCACTTCCCCAGCAAGACGGCCCTGCGCGAGGCCGTGACCCAGCGCTGGCTCGACCAGGCGCACGCCGAGCTGGCCACCGTGCTGGCCTCCGACGCCCGGGCCGGCGTGCGGCTGCGTGAATGGCTGGGCGCGTTGTTCCGCTCCAAGCGCAAGCGGGCGCTCGACGACCCCGAGCTGTTCGCCACGTACGTGGCGCTGGTGACCGAGTCCAGCCAGGTCGTCGAGGGGCACGTCGCCGACCTGGTCGGCCAGATCCGGCAGATCGTGGACGCCGGGCTCGAGCGGGGCGAGTTCGCCGCCCCCGACCCCGCCGCCACGGCCCGCGCCGTCTTCGACGCGGCGGTACGCTTCCACAACCCGGCGCACGCCGCCGAATGGAGCCGGCCGGGTATTGAGGATGACTTCACCGCTTTGTGTGATCTCATCCTTCTCGGGCTGGAAGTCCGCTGATGGTGTGATGTTTTTACATCTGGTAACCGGAATTGTTGTCCTGGGGGATTAGTCCTGTCCCCCGCATCTTCGTTCAGCCCTGAACAGACATGTACACTCAGAGACAATACTGTCGCTCTCAGTGATGCCTTCATGGCAACAAGTGCCCAACGCAAGGGCTGGCCCGCGCAACCGGCAGGAGGTTCCCGGCCCTGACAGAGCGCGGAGCCGATTCATGGAGCCACTACAGCTGACCACCACCCGCCGCAACGGGAGCCTGACCGTCAGCGTGTCCGGCGAGCTCGACATCGCCACCACCGAACAACTCCGCGCCCACCTGCTCGGCCTGCTGCAGGAGGCCGGACGCGCCCCGCACAAGCAGGTCGCGCTGGTCATCGAGATGAGCCGGCTGACCTTCATCGACGCCGCCGGGCTCAGCATCCTCGTCTGCGCCTGCAACCACGCCCGGGCCCAGCAGACCCCGCTGCGCCTCACGGGCGTCCCGCCCGCCGTCCGGCGGCTGCTGCGCCTCACCGGCCTGGAGGCGCGCCTCACCTGAACACCCGCCACCTGTAGGTTGTCAGGCGTGATTCAGGTTCCCGATCAGATACCCCTGAAGCTGGAGGACGGGTTCGGACGCGTCAGGCGGGAGCTCGACCTGCCGGACGACTTCCCCCGCACCGTGCTCGACGAGGCCGCGTGGGTGGCGCGGGTGCCGCGGCTCGACGCCGAAGACCTGTCCGACGTTCCGTTCGTCACCATCGACCCGCCCGGCTCGATGGATCTCGACCAGGCCGTGCACCTGGAGCGGCTGCGCGTCGGCTACCGCGTCTGGTACGCGATCGCCGACGTCGGCGCGTTCGTCCGGCCGGGCGGCCTCATCGACGCCGAGGCCCGCACCAGGGGCGAGACCGTCTACCTTCCCGCGGGCAAGGTGCCGCTGCACCCCAAGGTCCTGTCGGAGGACGCGGCCAGCCTGCTGCCCGGCGCGCTGCGGCCGGCCGCGGTCTGGCGCATCGACCTCGACGCCGACGGCCGCATGGTCGGCGCCGACGTGCAGCGCGCGCTCGTCCGCAGCCGCGAGCGCCTCGACTACGCCTACGTGCAGGCGGCCGTCGACACCGGCACCGCCGACGGCGTCCTGGGGCTGCTGGCCGAGATCGGCCGCCTGCGGCTGGCCCTCGAACGCGAGCGCGGCGGCGTCACCCTGCCCACCCCCGAGCAGGAGGTGGTCTCCGACGGCGACGGCGCCTACCGGCTGGAGTTCCGGCTGCCGCTGCCCGCCGAGGCGTGGAACGCGCAGATCTCCCTGCTGACCGGCATGGCCGCGGCCTCGATGATGCTCGACGCCGAGATCGGCATCCTGCGCGTACTGCCCCGGCCGCACGCCGACGACCTGGCGAAGGTCCGCAGGGTCGCCCAGGCGCTGGACGTCCCCTGGCCCGACGGGGCCGCCTACGGCGCCGTGGTGCACGACCTGGACCCCAAGAACCCGCAGCAGGCGGCGTTCCTGCACGAGTCGAAGGTGCTGCTGCGCGGCGCGGGCTACGTGGCCTTCGACGGCGCGCCGCCCGCGCTGGCCGAGCACGCCGCGGTGGCGGCGCCGTACGCGCACGTCACGGCTCCTCTGCGGCGCCTGGTCGACCGGTACGCGACCGAGGTGTGCCTGGCGGTCGCGGCGGGCGTGCCGGTGCCGTTCGACGTCCGGGCGGGCCTGGCGGCCCTGCCCGCCGTCATGGGCTCGACCGGGCGGCGCGCCGGGGCGGTGGAGCGGGCGTGCGTGGACCTGGTGGAGGCGTTCCTGCTGCGGGAACGGATCGGGCAGGCGTTCGACGCGGTCGTGATCGACGTGGACGAGCGCCGCGGGGGCGGGCAGGTGCAGCTCGCCGACCCGGCCGTGATCGCCCGCTGCGACGGCCCGCTCCCCCTCGGCGAGCAGGTCACGGTACGCCTCACGCAGGCGGACCCGGCGACCCGCGAGGTCCGCTTCACCCTGGCGACGTGAACCTCGGGCGTCCCGCGGGGCCGCGCACGGCATGTTCCGCGCGCGGCCCCGCATCGGGCGTCACTTCTTCAGCAGGCTCCACCCCGCGCCCACACCCATGAGGTGGAGCGCGACGCAGAGCAGCCCGGCGGTGCCGAGCGTGGCGACCGTGACTACGCTGCCGACCGCGAGGCCGGCGATCTCGAAGACGAGGGCGAGCACGAACAGCAGTGCGGCGACAAGGGCGAACATGTGGTGGCTACCTCCGAACGGGGCCGGCCGGACGCCACGCAGCCGAGGGGGCGGCCCTCGGCGAGTGCGTCCGAGGATGTCTCTGACATGGGGATTTCCAGCACGATCGGCCGAAAAACTGCCCCGAAGGTGACGTTCCGTGAACGAATGACGACACCGCTTTGACCGGCCGGTCAGTCTCCCGCCATGAGACTCAAGCCCCTTTCACCCGCATCCCGTCGCAGATCACGTCCGCCATCCGTACCGAGGCCCCTCTGGCCCGCGCCCGGCGCTCGGCCACCAGGCACCCGCGCAGCAGATCCAGCACGTCCTCCCCCGCCAGATCCCCGCGCGCGGCCCCGGCCCGCTGCGCCCGGACCAGTAATCGGGCGACGGCCCTGCCGAGATCGTCCTGCAGCGAGACCTTCATCCCGGCCCCGCTGTCGAGCATGTCGCACAGCGCCTGGTTCCCCGACGCCTGCTCGGCCACCTTGGCGAACCAGGCGAAGAACGCCTTCCCGGGATCCTCCGCCGTGGCCAGCGCGCGGGCGTCGGCCACGAACCGCTCGATCCGCCCCAGCAGCACCGCCTCGAACAGCGCCTCCTTGGTGGGGAAGTGCCGGTAGACGGTGCCCACCCCGAACCCGGCCCGCCGCGCGATCTCGTCGAAGGAGATCGTCAGGCCGTCACTGGCCAGGGCCTCCTGCGCGATCTGCAGCACCCGCTCCCGGTTCCGCCGGGCGTCGGCCCGCAACGGCCGGGCCGAGCTGTGGTCGTCGCCCATGAACGAACCTGCCTTCAACAACCGGAGGGATCTCTCCGATTCTATCGACGGCCCCCTCGCCCCCGCACCCATCCCGATCATGCTTTCCCCCGACCGGCCTGCCGCCGCCGTGTGTACTCCCGCTCGAAGGACGGGCAGCCACCGACCCCGGGCACCGGAACACCCGCCCCCGAAAAGAGGCGGGTGTCGGGCTCGGGGGTGTGGTGCGGCGGTCGGTCAGGGAGGGGTGGTCAGCGGGCGCGGGTGGGCGCGGGCGAAGCGCTTGAGGCGGATGCGCTCCTCCCGGTGCACGGGCGACAGCTCCACGATGCGCGCCCCCTCCGGCACGAACCGCAGGTCGTGCGTGATGAGGAGCGTCGTCCGCCCGGCCATGAGCCGCAGGAGCGGCTTCATGACCTGCGCGGCCGTGGCCTCGTCCAGCCCCGTCATGGGCTCGTCGAGCACCAGCACCGGCGCGTCCCGCAGGACGGCCCTGGCGATGGCGATCCGCTGCCGCTGACCGCCGGACAGGAGCCGCCCCCGCTGCCCCACCGGCGTGTCGTAGCCCTGCGGCAGGAGTTCGGCGAACTCGTGCACCCCCGCCGCCTCCGCCGCCTGCACGATCTCCTCCAGCGAGGCGTCGGGGCGGCCGTAGGCGATGTTGTCGCGTACGGACGCCGAGAACAGCAGCGTCTCCTGGTGCACGATCGCGATGTTCTCGCGCAGCGACTGCCGCGTCAGGCGCCGGATGTCGACCCCGTCCAGCAGGATGCGGCCCGCTTCCGGGTCGTAGAAGCGCACCATCAGCTTGGCCAGCGTGGACTTGCCCACCCCGCTGGGCCCGGTGAGGACGACGACCTTGCCGGGCGAGGCGGTGAACGTCACGTCCCGCAGCACCTGCCGCCCGCGCCTCGGGTACGTGAAGGCGACCCGGTCGAACTCGACCAGGCCCCGGCTCCGCCCGGCGGGCACGGCGTCCTGCGCGTCGGTGACGGCCGGCCTGACCTTGAGGATCTCGATGACCCGGTCGGACCCGGCCGCCGCCTCCGACACCGTCAGCGCCAGCTCCCCCAGCGCCTGGACCGCCGGGTACAGCAGTGCCAGGTACGCGGCGAAGGCCAGCAGGCCGCCCAGGGTCAGCCGGCCCGCCGCGATCTCCCACGCGCCGAACCCCAGGACGACGATCAGGCAGACGGTCTCGATGACCTGGACGGTGGGCCCGTACAGGCCGGACAGCCAGGCCTGCGACATGTTGGCGCGCAGCCACATGCCGCCCTCCCGGTGCAGGCGGCCCGACTCGGCCTCCTGCCGGTTGTACGCCTGCACGAGCGGCTGGTTGGCCAGCCCCTCCTCCAGGACGCTGTTCATGGCGCCGTTGCTGTAGCGCTCCCGGGCCGCGGCCGTTCTGAACCTGCCCGCGAACACCTTGGACACCACCAGGAACAGCGGGATCAGCGCCATCGTGACAAGGGCGAGGTCCCAGCGGATGAAGAAGGCCGCCCCGGCGAAGAACACCACGCTGGCCGCCGTGGTGAGCGCCTTGACCAGCCCGGACCCCACGAGCTCCTCGATGGCCTCGATGTCGTCGGTCAGCCGAGCCATCAGGTCGCCGAGGCGCCGGTGCTCCGAGAAGTCCGGCGCGAGCGTCTGCAGGTGCGCGTAGACGCGGTCGCGCAGGGCCAGCAGGAACCGTTCGGCGCCCAGCGCGGTGGCGTACGTCGCCGCGAAGGACGTCACCCCGGCGATCGCGGCGAGCCCGAGCCAGGCGAACGCCGGGACCCAGAACTCGTTCAGCCGCCGGGTGGTCAGCACCTCGTCGGTGATGTGGCCGAACAGGCGGATCGCGGCGACCTCGCAGAGCGCGGCCACGACGGCGAACACGACGCCGGCCGCGAATAGGCGGCGCAACCCGCGGGTGTCCGGCCAGAACTCGCGAAAAGTGCGGCGAATGGAAATCGCCGGGGCGAGTTCGCGGCCGGAGACAGTCAATGAGAGCCGGCGGCCAGGCCACCGGCTCTCACGGGAGCGATTTACCACCCCCACCACCAGCGCCGGGAGCGGCAGCGCCAACCGCGCCAACCGCAACGCCAGCGCCTACGGCGACGGCAGCAACCCTGCTGGAAGTCGATCCTGGTGAGCTGAGAGCCAGCCATGATTCCTCCCCCGTTTGCTGACTTGCACAAATCGCACGTTAGCACCCGAAAAGCGACAAAGCACGAGATATCGCCTTTTTAAAAGGAACTTGACCAGTGAAACCGCCCGACAAAGGCTGTTGCCCGCCGCCGTTAAATCGACCGTAAATAAAAAGAACCGCTAATTCGGGTAACGGTAATCCCAAAGGATGCTGCTCAGAACTGGTTCCAAGGTGTAGGTCACCCGATACTTTGGTCCGATGGATCGGACGTCTGCGCCGGGGATCATGGGCGCATGGCATTCATCGGCGTCATCCTCATGATCCAGGGCTTCGGCGGCCTCATCGCCGATCACTTTTTCGGCAAGAACTTCGGCCTGCTGCACCTGGTGCTCGACGGCACCGCCCTGACCGTCGTGAGCGCCGTGGTGGGCGTCGCGGGCCTGCTCCTGACGATCGGCGCGATCAGCAAGGACTCCTGACGGCCACACCCCCGGACCCGCCCTCCGAAGAGGGCGGGTAGGACCTTTCCGAGAAGGTCAGGTGAGCGAGGAGTAGGCCACCACGCCGCGCCGCATCGCGTCGACCGCCTTGCCCGCCGTCTGCTTGATCTTGCTGCCGGGCGGGGCCGCGTTCCCGAGCTGACCGAGCAGATCCATCAGCTGCTTGACCCACCGTACGAAGTCACCGGCCGCCAGCTCGTTGCCGTTCACCCCGTCCCGCAGGACGGCGTCCAGCGCGTGCCCCTTCGTCCACCGGAACGCCGCCCACGCGAACGCCAGATCCGGCTCCCTGATCGTGGACAGCCCATGGTCGGACTCGATGCCCTCCAGCTCCCCCCACAGCCGGATCATCGACGTCAGCGCCTCCTGCGTCCGCCCGGCGGGCACCTTCGGGCGGCGCGCGTCATCGGCGGCCCGCGACTCGAACACCAGCGCCGACACGCACGCCGCCAGCTCGGCCGGGTCGAGCTCCTCCCACAGCCCCTGGCGCAGCGACTCGGCGGTCAGCAGGTCGAGCTCGGTGTAGATGCGGCCCAGCCGGCGGCCCTCGTCGGTGACGGCCTCACCCTCGAGGTAGCCGAGCTGCTCCAGCACCGAGCAGATGCGGTCGAACGTCCGCGAGATGACGTGCGAGCGCCCCTCCACCCGGCGGCGCAGCCCCTCGGTCTCGCGCAGCAGCTTGTAGTAGCGCTCGGCCCAGCGGGCGTGGTCCTCACGCTCGTCACAGCCGTGGCACGGGTGCTGGCGGATGAGCCGGCGCAGCTCGTTGACCTCGTCGTCCTCCTCCGTGTGGTCGCGCGCCCTGGCCGGCTTGCCCAGGTCGCGGTCGCCGAGCTTGGCCAGCAGCGTGGAGACGAGGTTGGCGCGCTCCTTGGGCGAGCGGCCGTTGAAGTTCTTCGGGATGCGCAGCTTCTCCAGCGGCTCGACCGGGACGGGGAAGTCCGCCGGGTCGAGCTTCTTGATCTGCTTGCCGATCGTCAGCACCAGCGGGCTCGGCCCCTGACCGCGCGGGTTGCGGCCCGGGTCGAGCACGATCGCCAGCCCCGCCCGGCGCCCGCCCGGCACCCGGATGACGTCACCCGGCTGCAGCGCCTCCAGCGACCGCGCGGCCGCCGCCCGGCGCGCGGCGCCGCGCTGCCTGGACAGCTCGGCCTCACGATCGGAGAGCCTGCGGCGTAGCGCCGCGTATTCGGGGAAGTCTCCCAGGTGGCACGTCATGGCCTCCTGGTAGCCCTCCAGCGCCTCCTCGTGCTTGCGCAGCTGCTTGGCCAGCCCGACGACCGCCCGGTCGGCCTGGAACTGCGCGAACGACTCCTCCAGCAGCGTCCTGGCCCGCTCCCGGCCGAACTGCCCGACAAGGTTGACCGCCATGTTGTACGACGGCTGGAAGCTCGACCGCAGCGGATACGTACGCGTGCCGGCCAGCCCCGCCACCGACAGCGGATCCATGCCCTGCTGCCACAGCACCACCGCATGGCCCTCGACGTCGATGCCGCGCCGCCCCGCCCGCCCGGTCAGCTGGGTGTACTCGCCGGGCGTGAGGTCGGCGTGGGTCTCACCGTTCCACTTGTCGAGCTTCTCGATCACCACGCTGCGCGCCGGCATGTTGATGCCCAGCGCGAGCGTCTCCGTCGCGAACACGGCCTTGACCAGCCCGCGCGTGAACAGCTCCTCCACGACCTCCTTGAACGCCGGCAACATGCCCGCGTGGTGCGAGGCCAGCCCGCGCTCCAGGCAGTCGCGCCACTCCAGGTAGCCCAGGACGGCCAGGTCCTCGTCCGGAAGGTGCGCGGTGCGCTCGTCCACGAGCTGCCTGATCTCGTGCCGCTCGCGGTCGGTCGTGAGCCGGATCCCGGCGTACAGGCACTTCTGAACGGCGGCGTCGCACCCGGCGCGGGAGAAGATGAACGTGATCGCCGGCAGCAGCCCCTCGGCGTCGAGCTTCTCGATCACCTGCACCCGGTCCGGCGGGCGCGAACGCTGCGGCCGGCCGTAGCCGCGCCTGCCCCGCCCCTCCGTCAGCCGCTCGGCGTCACGCGTCACCCGCATCAGCGTGGGGTTGACGCGCGGGGTCAGGTCGTCGTTCACGAACATGTCGTAGAGGCGGTTGCCGACCATCATGTGCTGCCACAACGGCACCGGACGGTGCTCGTCCACGATCACCGTGGTGTCGCCGCGCACCTCGCCCAGCCACTCGCCGAACTCCTCGGCGTTGCTCACCGTCGCCGACAGCGCCACCAGCCGCACCGACTCCTGCAGGTGGATGATCACCTCTTCCCACACCGCGCCGCGGAAGCGGTCGGCGAGGTAGTGGACCTCGTCCATGACCACGAACCCGAGCCCCGCCAGGGTCGCCGACCCCGCGTAGAGCATGTTGCGCAGCACCTCGGTGGTCATGACGACGATGGGGGCCTCGCCGTTGACGCTGTTGTCGCCGGTCAGCAGGCCGACCTTGGCGGTGCCGTAGCGCTTGACCAGGTCGTTGTACTTCTGGTTGGACAGCGCCTTGATGGGGGTGGTGTAGAAGCATTTCTGGCCCTGCTCCAAGGCCAGGTGGACGGCGAACTCGCCGACCACCGTCTTGCCCGACCCCGTGGGCGCCGCCACCAGCACGCCGTCTCCGGCCTCCAGGGCGCGGCAGGCGTCTAGCTGGAAGTCGTCCAGCTCGAAGTCGTAGAGACCTCGGAACGATCTCACCGCGGCCCCGTCGTCCCCATACTTGTGACGGAAGGCCGCATAGCGTTCCGCTGGCGTTGTCATACCCGTCAGCCTACCGAAATCGCCTTTCCGGTCGGTCCCCCAGTGGTCCGGCCGATCCTCAGCCGGCGTCCGAGCCGGGCGCCTTTACATTGTAGATTTCAAACGATGACCCGTAACGCCCCCGGGCGCACCTCGCAGTGGACCGGCGCCGGGCCCACCCGTTCACCGTCGGCGTAGGCGATGACGTCCGCGGCCTCCAGCCGCACGCTCCGCACCCGCCGTACCGACACCGCCGGATGCCCCACATGCGTCCCCCGGTAGACGCTCGGGAAGACCCGCAGGAACTCGGCCTTGGACACCGCGTCCAGCATCATCACGTCCAGCAGCCCGTCGTCGGGCCGCGCGTCGGGGCACACCCGCATCCCCGCCCCGTACGAGCACGTGTTGGCCACCGCCACCAGCATGGCCTCGCGTTCGACGACCTCACCGTCGTCGAGGGTCATCCGGAACGGGATCGGCCGGAACGAGCGCAGCTCCTCCACCGTCGCCACCAGATAGCGCGCCATCCCCGGCGGCCACGTCTTCCGGTTGGCCCGCTCGTTGACCCGCGAGTCGAACCCGCAGCACATCACCCCCGCGAACAGCTCGTCGGCCTGCCCGGCCCGGATCCGGGCGACGTCCACCAGGCGCGACTTCATGCGCAGCACGACGCGGGCCGCGGCCATGGGGTCGGCGCAGGGCACCCCGAGCGCGGCCGCGATGTCGTTGCCGGTGCCCGCGGGGATGATGCCGAGCGGCACGTCGGTGCCGGCCACGGCCTGCACGGCCAGGTGGACCAGCCCGTCGCCGCCGAAGGCCACGAGCGCGTCGGGGCGCTCGGCCACGGCGGTGCAGGCACGCGCGAGGGCGTCGGCGGCGTCGGCGCCGACGATCACCGACAGCTCGGCCCCGCCGGCGCGCAGCCGGCGCGCCACGGGCTCGATCAGGCGCAGCGTACGGCCGCCGCGTGCGGCGGGGTTGACGAGCAGGGCGATTTGAGGGGACACGCCCGGAACTTATCGCCTATCGCGTGGAACCGGAATCCTCCCCGGGACGATCGTCGTCGACCGGAGTGGAGTCCTCCACCAGCGGGGAGGCCTCGTCGTCGGACAGGTGGGAGAAGTCCTCGGTGGCGGGCCTGCGCTTCTCACGCATGAACATGAAGAACTCGGCCAGGAAGTAGAGCACGATCATCGGCATGGCCAGCGCCATCATCGTCAGCGGGTCGCCGCCGGGGGTGATGACCGCGCCGAAGACGAACATGGAGAAGATCACCCAGCGGCGGTACTTCTTCACCGTGGCGTGCGGCAGCACACCGATGATGTTGAGGAACACGAGCAGGAGCGGCAGCTCGAACGAGATGCCGAAGATCACGAGCATGATCAGCACGTAGCTGACGTACTCGTCGATCTGGATGATGGCCACGGTGTCGCTCGGCGCGAACCCGAGCAGGATGGCCAGGCTGGTGTCCATGATCACGTACGCCAGGAAGGCGCCGATCAGGAACAGCGGGATCGCCAGCCCGAGGAAGGCGATCGAGTAGCGCTTCTCGTTGCGGTAGAGAGCTGGGGTGACGAAAGCCCAGACCTGGTAGAGCCAGACGGGCGAGGACACGACGACGCCCACCATCGCCGAGACCTTCAACGTCAGGAAGAACGACTGGAAGATGCCGCCGTAGGTCAGCGTGCACTCGCCGACACGCAACTGCTGGGCCTGCGGCGTCTCGCAGAAGGGCTCCTTGATGAACGCCCAGACCGGATCGAAGAAGATCCAGCCGATGATGATGCCCACGACGACGGCGGCGGCCGCGATGAGCAACCTGTTACGCAGCTCGCGCAGGTGCTCCATGAGGGGCATGCGGCCCTCGGCGTCGTGGTCGGGTGCCGGCTGGCTCGACCGTTTGAGCAGCGCCATCTAGCAGTCCAGGTGAGGAGGAGGGATGGGGTCAGACGCGCTTGTCAGCCTGGGCGGCGCTGGCGCGCAGCCGCGCGGCCTGCTCCTCGAGCTGCCTGGCCTGCTCCTCCGCGGAGAGCGCGGGGGCGGGCGTGGCCTGGATCTGCGGGGGCTGCGCCGCCGGGGGCTGCGGCTGAGCCGGGGCCTGCGCCTGGGCCTGGACGGTGTGGTTGTCGTCGTCGTCCTCACGGAGCTTGGCCGTCTCGGACTTGAAGATGCGCAGAGAACGGCCGACGCCGCGGGCCATCTCGGGCAGCTTCTTCGCACCGAAAAGCAGGACGAGCACCAGCGCGATGATCAGAAGTTCGGGGACTCCGAGTTGCGACATGAAACGCCCTTTTCTAGCGAGTGCCTGTTTCAGCCACGATCGTACGCTGCCTGGGGCGTGGTCTCACCCCCCTGGCCCGCCAATCTGGCCCGCCGCGGCTCCAGCTGGGCCGTCGCCTCGGCGATTTCCCTTTTCAGGGTACGTGCCGCCACGACGACGCGGGCACCCGCGACCCCGACCACGCCGAGCCCCGCGACGCACAGCCCGCCGGCCACGTAGATCCACATCATGACTGGTGAGCGTACAGGGCCAGGGCCCGCTCGGCCTCCTGGCGCACGGTCTCGGCCATCTCAGGGGGTGAGACGACCCGGCCGGTGTCGCCCAGGCGCAGCGCCAGCTTGAGGATCCAGTCCTCGTCGCGGGCCCGCAGCGCCACCCGCAGCCGCCCCTCGCCCAGCTCGGTGACCTGCTCGCACGGGTAGTACTCGGCCACCCACCGCCCGGCGGCGCTGAGCTCCAGCTCGACCAGCTCGTCGGTGGGCGAGGGCCGGAAGACGCCCCGGGTGACGTCGATGGGCTCGGCCTCGGCCGGCGGGTCGGCGGGCACGTCGAGCACCTCGACGCCGAGCATCCGGTCGAGCCTGAACAGCCGCATCGCCTCGGCCCGGTAGCACCAGCCCTCCAGGTAGGTGCGGCCGTCGACGACCACGACCCGCGTGGGGTCGACCTCGCGCGGCGTCACCTCGTCGCGCCCGGGCACGTAGTAGCGCAGCGACAGCCGGCGGCCCCTGGTGAGCCCTTCGCGCACGCGCGGCAGCGCGTCGGGGGCGGCGTCCACGTCGACCGCGAGCTGGCTGCTGAGGGTGGCGGCGCCCTCGCCGGCGGCCCGCTCCAGCTTGGCCGTCACGCGGGGCAGCGCGTCGCCCGGCACCTCGTTGGCAGGCAGGGCGAGCTCGGGGGTCGCGGCGAGCATGCGCAGGGCGACCAGCAGCGCGCTGGCCTCGTCGATGCCCAGCCGCAGCGGCCTGGCGATGGTCTCGGCGTTGTCGATGATGATCTCGCCGCCGTCCCAGGAGACGTCGATGAGGTCGCCGGGGGTGTGGCCGGGCAGGCCGCACATCCACACGAGCTGCAGGTCGTCGATGAGCTGCTTCTCGCTCAGCCCGAACACCGCGGCCACCTCGTCGACCTGCGCCCCCGGGTGGGACATCAGGTACGGCACCAGGGCCAGCAGCCTGGGCAGCCGGTCGGCCGACCCGCTCATCGCAGCTCCTCTGTCATGCCATTGCCCCCTTGAGTCGGCGGATGACGGCCTCGCGGGCGTCCGGCGGCCCGACGACCTCCACGTCGGCGCCGAGGCTGGCCATCCAGCCGGCCAGGCGTTCGGGGTCGGTGAAGGGCAGCTCGGCCTCGTCCCACCCGTGCTCCCCCGTGCGCACGGCCGCCGCGAGCTGCCGCAGCCCTTCGCACGTCCCCTGGCGTACGCGGACGACGGCCACCCGCTCGTCCGTCGAGTCGTCGGGAAAGCCGACCATACCCCGGAGATCGACCCCTTCGGGCACCTCGACGGCGCCGGGCCTGCCCATGACGGTGACCTGGCCGGTGACGCGGCTGAGCCGGAAGACGCGCGGCGCCTGCCGGTCGCGGTCGAACCCGGCCACGTACCAGCGGCCGTTGCGGCTGACCACGCCCCACGGCTCGACGGTGCGGGCGCGCACGCTCTCGCTGCCGGCGCTGCGGTAGTCGAAGCGCACCACGCGCCGGTCGCGTACGGCGTCCCACAGCGCGGGGAAGGCCGGGTCGCGGGTGTCCACGCGCAGCTCCAGCGCGCCGCCGCCCATGGACCCGCCCATGGACGCGCCGACGGGCCGGTCGGTGGCCACGCCGCCGGCGCGCAGCTTCAGCAGCGCCCCCGAGGCGGCCTCGGCCAGGCTGGCCCGCTGCCACACCTGCGCGGCCAGGCCGAGCACGGCGGCCTCGTCGGGCTCCAGGGTGATCTCCGGCAGCTCGTACGACTCGCGCTCGATCCGGTAGCCCGGCTCGTCCTCCCAGGGGTCGCGCACCACGTCGATGGGGATGCCGATCTCGCGCAGCTCGTTCTTGTCACGCTCGAACATGCGCTGGAACGCCTCGTCGCCATCGCGGTCGTAGCCGGGGACGGCCTGGCGGATCTGCTCGGCCGACAGTGGCCTCCGGGTGGCGAGCAGGCAGATCACGAGATTGAGCAACCGTTCGGTCTTCCGGCGCGACATCTGCCTCACTCCTCCTCCATCGACGCTACCCTGCCCCCGTGATCAGATGGCGCAAGGGCGAGGTTGTACGGATCCGACGCGAGTGGCCGGGAGCGGTGGAGCTGGACGTCGCCGTCCCCGAAGGGGAGTGCCGGGCGCTGGCCTATCCGCCGTTGGTCGGCCGCCCGGAACCCGGCGACGAGGTGCTGCTCAACACGACGGCACTCGCGATGGGTCTCGGTACGGGAGGTTACGCCATGGTGGTGGCCGTCCCTAACCGTTTGCCGCAAGATCCTGCCGGTCCGGGCCACCTGGTGAAGGCCCGTTACACGCCGCTGCAGGCCACGGTGCTGGGCGCCGACGAGCAGGACTCCCCGCATCATGACAGATTGCGCGAGGCCGACTCCCTCGACGGGATGCCGGTGGTGGTGGCCGACCTGCACTCGGCGCTGGCGCCGATCCTGTGCGGACTGTACGCCGACCGGCCCGGCACGCGGGTGGCGTACGTGATGCAGGACGGCGGCGCGCTGCCGGTGTGGTTCTCGATGGCGGCGGCCCGGCTGCGGGAGATCGGCTGGCTGGCGGGCGTGGTCACGGTCGGGCAGTCGTTCGGCGGCGACGTGGAGGCGGTCACCGTCCACACCGGGCTGCTGGCGGCCCGCCACGTGCTGGAGGCCGACGTGGCGATCGTCGCGCAGGGCCCCGGCAATCTGGGCACGGGCACCAGGTGGGGCTTCTCCGGGGTGTCGGCGGGCGAGGCGGTGAACGCGGCGGGAGTGCTGCGCGGCCGCCCGGTGGCGGCGCTGCGGGTCAGCGAGGGCGACCTGCGCGAGCGCCACTACGGGGTCTCGCACCACTCGCTGACCGCCTACGGCCGGGTCGCCCTGACGCCCGCCGACGTGCCGGTGCCGGAACTGCCCGGGGAGTTCGGCGAGCGGGTCAGGGACCAGTCCGAGCTGCTGGCCGTCCGGCACCGCCTGGTGCCGGTGCCGGTGGAGGGCCTGCACGAGGCGCTGCGGGAGTCCCCGGTGCGCCTGTCGACGATGGGCAGGGGCCTGGAGGAGGACCTGCCCTACTTCCTGGCCTCGGCGGCGGCGGGCAGGCTGGCGGCCTCGCTGCTGTCGTAGGAGTCCTTGAACGTGAACGCCTCGGGGCTCGGCCCCTCGGCCCTGAGGCGCTCCAGCCGGGCCATGCCCTCGGCCAGCGTCGGGATGTGACCCTCGGGGATCCACCACATCACCATGTACGGCTCCGCCAGGCGCAGGAACCACTCCCTGCGCCTGCGCAGCACGCCCAGGTGGGCGCTGCGGTAGGTGTAGTTCCACAGGGTGTCGAGCGACTCCCACACCGAGAAGTTCATCAGCAGGTGGTCGCCGTAGTCGTGGATGACGGTGGCGGTGGGGTCGCTCTCGCTCTCCTTCAGCCGCCACACGAACCCGGGGGCCTCGTCGGCGATGGTGTTGACGGGCTCGAGGAGGGCGACGAACTCGGCGAGCTCCTGACTGTCGATGGGCGCGCGCAGATGGGCGATGTTCAGCTCAGCGAGATGCATGACGCTCAGCACACCACCCGTCCGCCTTCTATGTCAATCCTCATTTGTTTTAGAGAGGGAGACGCAGCAGTCCCCCGGCCGCGGGTCGAGCCTGGCCCGGCCCGGCTCGTCGCCGAGCCCTTCGAGCAGCCCCTGGCACAGCGCCAGGTTCATGGAGCACACCAGCAGCGGCTGCTCCTCGGCCAGCACGTGGAAGGGGCAGTTGCGCAGCCGCAGCGCACCGCCCTCCTCGTACGGCTCGTAGCCGCGCTCCCTGAGCACCTGCTCGACGGGCTCACCGGCGTGCCGCTTGGCCAGCCGGGCGCCGGCCTCCCGCGCCGCCCGCTCGGCCCGCTCCTCGGCGCCGAGCGCGTCGACGACCTCGGCCAGGACGGAGGCGAGCGCGCCGTAGTCGCGCGGCGGCAGGCTCACCGACCGCTCGCCCCTGGCCCGGCGGTAGACCTTGGCGGGCCGGCCGCTGCCCGGCCCCTTCTTCTCCTGCTGCCGGAAACCGCTCTCGAGCAGCCCCGCCTCGACGAGTTTGTCGAGGTGGTGGCCGGCGAGGGTCCTGGAGACGCCCGCGGCCTCGGCCGCCTCCCCTCGGCCCACGTCGCCGCCGCGGCCCGCGACGGCCGCGTACAGGCTGCGGCGTACGGGGTCGTGCAGGAGGGCCAGCGCGTCGAGGTCGTCGCTACTCACAACGGGAGTCTATGAAAGCTTCCGCTTCACGTGCTTGTACGTGCACGCGCGGCTGGCGTCGGACGGGACGTTGCCGTACCTGCGCCAGCACGCCCCCTTCTTGATCACCCAGATGTCGACCCACTCGGGCGCGTGGTAACGGCGGTGGGCGGCCGTGGCGTTCTTCAGCACGCGGGCGGCCACGGCCTTGGCCTGGGCCTTGTTGGCGGCGGAGGTGTTCACCCACGTCGTGCCGGCGTCGCCGCCGACGACGCAGGGCTTCTTGACGCCCTTGCAGAAGGGCGGGTCCTCGGCGGCGGACGCCGCCGTGGCGCCGCCGAGGAGGACGGCTAAGGCGGATGCGATGACCAGGAAAGTGCGGATCATGAGGTTCATCCTGCCTCAATAGGCGGCGATGACGTCCACGACGTAGACGAGCGTGTCGGTGCCCGTGATGCCGCGGGCGGGGTCGCCGGCGGGACCGTACCCGTACGAGGGCGGGACGACCATCAGGACCCGGCTGCCCGCGGGCACCCCGACCAGGGCCGCCTCCCACCCCTTGGGCACGCCGCCGTCGCCGATCCTGAACGCCTTCGGCCGGCCGCTCGTCCAGGTGGCCTCGAAGACGCGGCGGCGGCTCCAGATCGCGCCCTCGTACTGGGCGACCACAAGCTGCCCCGCCCGCGTGCCGCGCCCCTCGCCCCTGGCCAGCACCTTGACCTCGAACGCGGCCGGCGGGGCGGTGGCGGGCACCTCCAGCCCGGGCGGGGCACCGGCGGTGACGCGCACGCCCGCCAGCGAGCCGCCGCCCGCCTCGACCGAGGCGCCCTTGGGGTGGGCGCCGAGGATGTCGACCACGTAGACCAGCTCGTCATCGGGCCCGACGCCGGGCGGCAGGCGCACGCCACGGCGTTGATCGGGCGGGAGCGCGGCCAGGACCCTGCTGCCGACCCTGCGGCCCCGCAGCGCCCCGTCCAGCCCCGGCGGCAGCTCCCCCAGCGGGAACACGGCCGGGGTGCCGCGGTCGAAGGTGGAGTCGACCAGGCGGTTGTCCCCGCCGTCCCAGACGTGCGCGGTGTACTGGACGATCGCCGTGTCGTCCGCGCCGAGCCGGGGGCCGCCGCCGGCCGCCAGCTCCTCCACCCGGAGCCCGGCGGCCGGTCCGCCGCCCGCGAAAGTGATCGTCGGCCTGGCCCCGAACGGGCCGTCCACCGTCATGCCAAGATCGCGCGCGGCACCGCCCGAGCAGCCGGCCAGCAGGACGAGGACCGGCAGCAACACGGCGGTACGGCGGTGCGGCATCGGTCCTCCCACGCGGCGGGGCTGGGCGTGGCGATGCTACCGTGTCCGGCCCTCGTCCGGCCCCGTCCGGCCCGCCCGCGGGCCGGACGGGAGGTCGGCTCAGGAGGCGCCGAGGATGTCCACCACGAACACGAGGGTGCTCTTGGCGGGGATGCCCTGCTGCGCCTGGTCCCCGTAGCCGAGGTCCGGCGGGATGCTCATCACGACCCGGCTGCCGACCGGCACCCCGGCCAGGCCCTGCTGCCAGCCCTTGATGACCCCCGACAGCGGGAACTCGGCCGGCTGGCCCCGCTCCCAGCTGGAGTCGAACTGCTTGTCGCTGCCCCACAGCTTGCCCGTGTAGTGGACGGTGAGCGTCTGGCTCGCCTCGACCTTCGGCCCGGTGCCCTCGATGAGCGTCTTGACGACGAGCTTGTCCGACGGCTTCTCGTCGGTCTTCGTGGTCAGCGTCGGCGCCTTGTCGCCGCCCGGGCTGACGACCTTGACACCCTTGAGGCTGTCGCCGGTCTCCTTGCCGGTGGCGGCCTTCAGCGGCGGCGGCTGGGTGCCGACGATGTCGAACACGAACACCTTGGTCGGCTCGGCCGGCTGCGTGGCCTGCTGCTGGGCCATGCTGTCGTTGGCGAGCACAGCCAGCAGCCGCCCGCCGTGCTTGACCTTGGTGAAGCCCTCCTGCAGCACCTGCGGGATCTGCTGGTCGACCGCGATCGTCTCGGGCTTCTTGGTGTCGTAGGAGGAGCCCTGGACCGCGTTGCCCTTGCCGTCCCAGTTGTAGACGGTCAGGTTGACGATCACGCGGTCGCCGGCCTTGATCCCGTCGCCGGTGCCCGGCTGGATCACCTCGTACGACGACTTGCTGGCGGGCGTGCCGGCGGGGAAGGTCACCGTGGGCTTGCCGCCCACGTCACCGGTGACCTTGACCCCCGCCCCGGCGCCGGCGCCGGTGGCGGTGGCGCCGGTGCTCGCACCGTCGTCGGATCCGCAGGCGGCGGCGAACAGGATCAGTGGCACGGCGGCCAGTACGGCCATAGCGCGGCGCATGGGTTTCCCTCGGGAAGACGGCAGATTCGCGTCACCCTACCCGACATCCTGGTAGGCCCGAGGTAAACCACGCGCTACATCCCGGCTATGAGCTTGTCCACCCTCTCGTCCACGCTCCGGAACGGGTCCTTGCACAGCACCGTGCGCTGCGCCTGGTCGTTGAGCTTGAGATGCACCCAGTCGACGGTGAAGTCGCGCCGCTTCTCCTGCGCCTTGCGGATGAACTCGCCGCGCAGCCGCGCCCTGGTCGTCTGCGGCGGCACCGACTTGGCCTCGAAGATCTTCAGGTCGGACGCCACCCGCTCCACCGAGCCACGCTTCTGCAGCAGGTAGAACAGGCCGCGCTTGCGGTGCACGTCGTGGTAGGCCAGGTCGAGCTGGGCCACCCTGGGCGAGGACAGCGGCAGGTCGTACTTCTTCCGGTAACGCTCGATGAGCTGGTATTTCGTCACCCAGTCGATCTCCCGGGAGACCAGGTCGAGGTTGCCGGTGTCGACCGCGTTCAGCGTGCGCTCCCACAGCTCCAGCACCCGGTGGGCGATGGCGTCGCCGCCGCGGCGGTCGACGAAGTCCTTCGCCTTGGACAGGTATTCCTGCTGGATCTCCAGGCTGGAGGCCTCCCGGCCGTTGGCCAGGCGCACCCTGCGGCGGCCGGTCATGTCGTGGGAGACCTCGCGGATGGCCCTGATCGGGTTCTCCAGCGACAGGTCCCGCATCACCGTGCCCGACTCGATCATGCGCAGCACCAGGTCGGTGGCGCCGACCTTGAGCAGCATCGTGGTCTCGCTCATGTTGGAGTCGCCGACGATGACGTGCAGGCGGCGGAACCGCTCGGCGTCGGCGTGCGGCTCGTCCCGGGTGTTGATGATGGGCCGGGACCGGGTCGTGGCGCTGGAGACGCCCTCCCAGATGTGCTCGGCCCGCTGCGAGACGCAATAGACGGCGCCACGCGGCGTCTGCAGGACCTTGCCGGCCCCGCAGATGATCTGCCGCGTCACCAGGAACGGAATCAGCACGTCCGCCAGCCGCCCGAACTCCCCGTGCCTGCCGACCAGGTAGTTCTCGTGGCAGCCGTAGGAGTTGCCGGCCGAGTCCGTGTTGTTCTTGAACAGATAGATATCACCCGCGATGCCCTCTTCGCGAAGCCGTTTCTCGGCGTCGACCAGCAGGCCCTCGAGGATGCGCTCACCCGCCTTGTCGTGCGTGACGAGCTCGATGACGTTGTCACACTCGGGTGTTGCGTATTCAGGATGGCTGCCCACGTCGAGGTAGAGACGCGCGCCGTTGCGGAGGAAGACGTTGCTCGATCGGCCCCAGGACACGACCCGCCGGAACAGGTAGCGCGCGACCTCGTCGGGCGACAGCCTGCGCTGTCCCCTGAACGTGCAGGTCACACCGTACTCGTTCTCCAGCCCGAAGATGCGACGATCCATCACCTCACACTATGCCCATGGATCCGCGAGCGGGAGAGATCTTCCAGGTGTTTTCCCACCCGGCCCTCTGCGATCCCTCTTTTATACCCTTTGTCCCGCGCCCGCCCCCACGGGGCGCGGGTCCTTTTTCCCGCGTTTCCAGGGCTCTCGTGTCAGGGCGTCCAGATCTCCTGAACCTGGACGATCTTCCCCTTGTAGACGGTGATGAGCGCGGGTTTCCCCTCCCGCTTCATCAGCACCGACCTGGAGCAGCGCTTGTCGCCCAGCCCGGTGTCCCGGTTGATCGTCATGCCGCCCTCCGACTTCCCGCAGCCGAACGCCGACAGATAGACCACGTCCTTGGCGACGGGCGAGGCGTACGCCATGACGTCGCCCTCGGGCGGGCCCACGAAGTAACCCTCGGTCTCGGTGCCCTTCTTCCACTTGATCGGCTGGTACTCGGCCACGTCACCGCGGATCAGGGTGATCCGGCCGCGCAGGATGCCGTCATGACGGGAGTGGATGCCCTTGGTGAAGTCGTGCTTCGGGTCGGACTGGAGGGTCGTGCCGAAAGGCTTGGGCGCCTTGAAGTTGGGGAACGCGGCGGCGTACCCGGAGGACGCGCCGGCCACCGCGGAGGCGGCGTGAGCGGCCACGCCGGAGCTCAGCGCCACGACCACAGCGGCACCGGCCGCCAGGAGGCCACGCATGGGAGTGTTCACGGATTCTGAGACCCGATATCACCCCCCGAAGTTCGCCTCAACCCCAGTGATACAAGTCACACCCCCCCATACCGCCTTCCCCACCACCCCACACCACCTCAACGACCCCTCCACCCCCTCAACCACCCTCACCACTCACAGCTCCCCCCGCACACAGAACCCAACGGACCGCTGCCCATACACCGGCTCACACCCTCACCACCCTCGCCCCGCCACAAATGGGCGCACACCATGGCCACCGCAGGGCCATCTGACCGCGCCCCGCCGCCTTCCCCTCACGCCACCCGCCCGCCACGCCACCCGCCAGGCTCCCCGCCACCCACCTCAACGCGCCCTCGCACTCACCGGGCCCGTCGTCCGTCCACCGCCGCCGACCGCCACACGCCCGCTGCCGTGTCGCGCGACCGCCCGCACCCCTTCGGGCGACGGGCGCGGCGTCCGACGAGCCGCCGAGGCACCGTCCAGGCCCGCGCCGCGAGTTGCCGAAATGACGGCTGTGCCCCGGAGTAATCGCCGCCGCCCCGTACCGGGCCCGGGAAACCGTGGCACCCGTACCAGGCCCGGAAACCGCCACACCCGTACCGAGCCAACGAAAAACCCGCCAGGGGCTGCCGTAGCGGCCCCTGGCGGGTGTGAGAAGAGTGGACGGCTACAGCGGCGACGAGCCGTCGTCCACGTCGCCCTCAGGCCCCGTGGGAGGCGGGGTCTCCTCGGACGAGGGCTTGGCCGCGGGCGGCGGGGTGGCGGCCGGGGGCGGGGTGGTGGTCTGGGCCAGGAGGCGCTCCAGGCGGGCGCCCGTGAGCCGCAGGAACTTGCGGTGCTCCCGGTTGCGGTCGAGGACCGCCACCTCGAGCTGCGCCACCGGCGGCCGCTCGCCACCAGGCTCGGTGAGCGCCGTCAGCGCCACCTCCAGCGCGTCGGCAAGCGACATCGACTCGCGGTAACGCTCCTTGAGCCGGGTGGACACCGCGTCCGCCTGGCCGCCCATGGCCGCGAAGCCGTGCTCGTCGAAGACCGACCCGTCGAAGGTGAGCCGGTAGATCGCGTCGCCGTCCTTGGTCTCGCCGACCTCGGCGACCACGACCTCCACCTCCAGCGACTTGATCGACTCGGTGAAGATGCGGCCCAGGTTGGAGGCGTACAGGTTGGCCAGGCCGCGCCCGGTCACGTCGGAGCGGTCGTAGGTGTAGCCGTTGATGTCGGCATAGCGGATGCCGCCGAGCCGCAGCTCCTCGAACTCGTTGTAGCGGCCCACGGCCGCGAACCCGATGCGGTCGTAGATCTCGCTGATCTTGTGCAGTGCCCGCGACGGGTTGGGCGCGACGAACAGGATGCCATCTACATACTGCAGAACGACGACGGAGCGGCCCCGCGCGATGCCCTTGCGCGCGTAGTCGGCCTTGTCCCGCATGATCTGCTCAGGGGACGCATATCCAAAAGGCATGGACACGTGCGGTGGTCCTTTCTAGCGCAGCGGGGCGATGGGGCCGTCAGGCGAGATCAGGCGGGCTTCGAGCATCTGCTCCACGTAGTCGGAGACCTGCTCCTCGCTCAGCCTGCGGAAGCCGTCGCCGTCGATCACCGACACGATCGGCCAGATCTTCCTGGTGACGTCGGGCCCACCGGTCGCCGAGTCGTCGTCGGCGGCGTCGTAGAGGGCCTGGATGAGCGTCATCACCATGTCGTCGGCCGACGAGCCGTCGCGGTAGAGCTTCTTCAACGACCCGCGCGCGAAGATCGAGCCGGAGCCGATCGCGTCGAACCTCTCCCGCTCATACGGCCCGCCCGCGACGTCGTAGCTGAAGATCCGCCCCTCGTCCTTGTCGGGGTCGTACGCGGCGAACAGCGGCACCACCACCAGCCCCTGCATCGCCATCGGAAGGTTGCCCCTGATCATGGTGGCCAGCCGGTTGGCCTTGCCCGCCACCGACATCGTGCGGCCCTCGAGCTTCTCGTAGTGCTCCAGCTCCACCCGGAACAGCCGGGCGAACTCGATGCCGGTGCTGGCCGTGCCCGCGATGCCCATGCACGAGTAGTCGTCGGCGCGGAAGACCTTCTCCACATCGCGCTGGGAGATGATGTTGCCCGACGTCGCCCGCCGGTCGCCCGCCATGATCACGCCACCGGCGAAGGTGGCGGCCACGATCGTCGTCGCGTGCGGGACCTGGTCGCCGATCGGGGTGGCCAGCACCTCATTCCGCTGCGGCAGCAAATCAGGCGCATACGAGCTGACAAACTCCGTGAACGAGGAACTTCCGGTGTTGCGGAAAAGCTGGTTGACCAAGCCGGCGGGCAGATCCCTGTGCGATGCCACGCGACTCCCTCCAAACGTCAGTGTTCCTAGGGCGACCCTACTCATGTTGGGTTGTTGTCTGCACTTCCCACGATCAGCTCACGGCGAACCCGCGTGATCACACGCCGCCCCGTTCCGTGTTCAGATCGTTTCTTTACGGCTCCCGGCGGCCGTGCGACTGTCGGTATGTCTGCACGTCCTGAACAGGAGGCCGACATGCGATTCCCCAGCCGAACTGCGGTGATCGCCACCCTGGCCGCCCTCGCCCTCACGTCCTGCGGCACCGGCGCGGACTCCGGCACAGGCAGCGTCTCCCTGACCATCGCCGCCAACTCCATCTCCGGCGGCAAGAACTCCGAGTCCGCCGACTGGATCAAGCGGTGGGTGATCCCCGAGTTCGAGAGGACGCACCGCGACGTCAAGGTCCTCTTCCAGCCCAGCGGCGTCGACGACGAGCAGTACAAGACGAAGATCGCGCTCGACCTCAAGTCCAGGACCGGCGCCGACGTGATCGACATCGACGGCATCTGGGTCGGCGAGTTCGCCCAGGCCGGCTACATCAAACCGCTGCCGGAGGTCGGCGGCGCCACCGTCGAACAGTGGGAGGGCTGGTCGCAGATCCCGCAGGCCGTGCAGAGCCTGGGCATCTTCGACGGCAAGAAGTACGGCCTGCCGCAGGGCACCGACGGCCGCGTCCTGTTCTACAACAAGACCCTGTTCGCCAAGGCCGGCCTGCCCGGCCCGTGGCAGCCCAAGAGCTGGCAGGACATCATCGACGCCGGCACCAGGCTCAAGGCCGCGGGCGTGCCCGTCCCCATCCAGATCGACGCCGGCACCGCCATGGGCGAGGCCACGACCATGCAGGGCATGCTCCCCCTGCTCGCCGGCGCCGGATCCGAGATCTACGCCGCCGGCAAGTGGACCGGCGCCTCCCGGTCGCTCAAGGACGCGCTCGGCTTCTACCGGCAGATCTACGGCGGCAGCGGCCTCGGAGACCCCAAGCTGCAGCAGGAGGCCAAGGGCCGCGACAAGTCCTTCGCCCAGTTCGCCGCCGGCAAGATCGGCATCCTCGCCGAGAGCGACTACTTCTGGCGCTCCGTCGTCGAACCCCGGGCCGGCGTCGCCCCCATGAAGGACCGCGACCAGGTCGTCGGCTACGCCAAGATCCCCGCCGAGCGGCCCGGCGCCGGCGTCCGCGGCCAGGACTTCGTCAGCATGTCCGGCGGCGCCGTCCGCGTGCTCAACCCGTACTCCAAGAACCCCAGGCTCGCCTGGGACCTGCTCGCCTTCATGCACTCGGCGGCGGCCACGAAGGCGCAGCTGGCCGGGCAGGCGCGCATCAGCTCACGCGCCGACGTCAACGACGAGGTGCTCACCGCCGACCCGATGCTGAAGTTCGTCGCCGACGAGGTGCTGCCCCTCACCGCCTACCGCCCCGGCCTGGCCGTCTACCCGCAGGTGTCGGCCGCGCTGCAGGAGGCCACCGCCGCCGTCGCCAGCGGCACGAGCCCCGACGAGGCCGCCGCCGCGTACCAGGCGAAGCTGGAGGACCTCGTCGGCGGCCCGGCCCACGTCGGCGGCTGAGCCCGGCTCCGCCATGAGCGGTGAGCCGACCACACAGACGAGGGAAGGCACAGGATCCCGGCGATCGAGGGATCGCCATGAGCATGCGTGCCCGGCCGGGACGCACTGCTCTACCTGCTCCTGCTGCTGTCGTCGGCCGTCACCGGCACCGGCACCGCCGCCATGGTGCCCATCTTCGAGCCGGCCACCCGGCGCGGCCTCATCGACACCCACCTCGGCGTCATCCTCGTCGTCTCCAGCAGCCTGCTGCCCGCCGCGATCTTCATCCTCAAGGACTTCATGGACGAGACCCCTACCTCGTACGAGGAGTCCGCCCCCGTCTTCGGCGCCTCCCCCTGCAGATCCTGCGCCCCATCGTGATCCCGCTCGTCCGCCCCGACCTGGCCACCATCGCCGCCCCCGAAACCCCACTCCCCCCGGAGCCCCCCGCCACCCTCATCCAGGCCGTCGTCCAAGAAGACGAACACCACCCATCGGCAACCCCACCTGGGCAGCCCCCCGCCACGCCCTCACCTACCGCGACGACCGCCTCCACACCGTCTCCACAGGGCCTCACGACATACTGAAAACCATGAGGGACTGGATCCTCCACGTCGACCTCGACCAGTTCATCGCCGCCGTCGAGATCCTCCGCCACCCCGAACTCCGCGGCAAACCCGTCGTCGTCGGCGGCTCAGGAGACCCCACCCAACCCCGCACCGTGGCCGCCACCGCCACCTACGAAGCCCGCGAACACGGCATCCACTCCGGCATGCCACTGCGCACCGCACTCAAACGCTGCCCCGAAGCGATCTTCCTGCCCAGCGACCCACCCGCCTACGAAGCCGCCTCCGCCCACGTCATGGCCGTACTCCGCGAATTCCCCGTACGCGTCGAAATCTGGGGCTGGGACGAAGCCTTCCTCGGCGCCACCACCGACGACCCCGAAACCCTCGCCGCCACCATCCGCCAGGCCGTACGCGAACGCACCCAGCTGTCCTGCTCCATCGGCATCGGCGACAACAAACACCAGGCCAAACTCGCCTCCGGCCTCGCCAAACCCGCCGGAATCTACCGCCTCACCAGCGACAACTGGGCCGAGATCATGAACGACCGCCCCACCGACGCGCTCTGGGGCATCGGCGCCAAGATCTCCAAAAAACTCGCCGCCCTAGGCCTCCACACCGTCGCCCAACTCGCCACCGCCGACCCCGCCCACCTCGCCCGCCACTTCGGCCCCACCAACGGCCCCTGGTACCGCTACCTCGCCCTCGGCAAAGGCGAAGCCGAAATCGTCACCACACCCTGGATCGCCCGCGGCCACAGCCGCGAAACCACCTTCCAGCACGACCTCACCGACGAAGCCGACATCACCCACCACGTCGCCGCCCTCGCCACCCAGGTCGCCCACGACGCCCGCGAAGCCGGCCGCGACATCACCCGGGTATCGGTCAAGGTCCGCTTCACCCCGTTCCTCACCCGAACCCGCCAGTCAAAACTCCCCGCCCCCACCACGGACCCGGCCACCATCCAGCAGGCGGCCCTCACCATCCTCACCCGCTTCGACCTCACCCGCCCGGTCCGCCTCCTGGGCGTCGCCGTCGACTACACCCTCCCCAAAGCCGATCAGCCCACCCTCGACACCGTCGAATAGAACTCGCCCCGAAGCCGCTCCTCAGCCTCGACCAACCCCCGAAACTCCTCCTCCGAAACCTCGACCTCGTCGAACTCCTCAACGGTCGCCTCGACATAAGAAAGCGCCCGCCACACCACACCGGGATCATCCCTGAACTGCCCGATCCCCGTATTGCACGGCAGACACAACGCAAACCGCACATCCCCCGTGCGATGACAATGGTCCACATGCTCGGGCGGCCGATCCCAGCACACCACACACAAACCATGCTGAGCCGAGATCATCCGCTCGACATCCTCATGCCGCACCTGATAACGCTGCGTCAGGTGATAACTCCGCGTCCGCGCCACCTCATCCGAGGCACGCTGCCGCGGGAGGACCACGAACTCGGGCCAGAGAATCTCCCCGTCCAGATAAAGGGCCGCCAACTCCAGCAACACCAGATTGTCGCCGAAGTGGCCGAGCCCGTTGTTGCAGTTGAAACAGAGAATGCCCCGGACCTGGCCGGTCTGATGACTGTGGTCGACGAACGTGCCGGGCACGGCCCGGCAGATGGCGCAGAGCCCGCCCTGGTGGGCGAGCATGCGCTCGAAGTCGTCCTCGGTGATGCCATAGCGGCGCTTCAGGTGGTAGTTGCGAGTGCTGCCGTGATTCTTGATGCGGTTCTCGCGCATCACTTGGTTATGACACGGCTTGCAGTAATGGGTGAGCCCGTCCTTCTCCGACCTGTTCTTTCCGAAGTCGGTGATTGGCTTGATCTCCGCACAACGGGGGCAGTATTTCTGCCCGTCAGGCACTTCAACGCGCTCACGCACGGCCTTCCCTTGCTCTTCCCTGCGCTTGCGATAGCTCTGCGTGTGACGCCGCTGGAAGCAGGCCTTGCAATATCGCGCGAGCCCATCGGCCATTCGCTTATTGCGCCCGAACTCCAAGACCTCCTTTTCTTCCCCGCAGTCCGGGCACCGCTTATACCCATCCGGCGTCTCCACCGATCCCCCTCCCTATCCGATGTCCGATTTATCCCCTACTGTCCGCCCTTCTGTACATATGACCTGACAAATTCCTCTGCGTTCTCTTCGAGAACTTCGTCGATTTCGTCCAGAATTGCGTCGACATCGTCCGTGAGCTTCTCCTGGCGCTCCTGAACGTCCGGCGTCGCCGAGGCCTCGGTCTCCTCGACTTCGCTCTCGCGCCGACCGGCCTGCTTCTGGCCTCCGGTGTCCTTGGTTGCCATGTCCTACCTCCGGTTGGGGGACTGCCTCTAAGGCATATCTTCCCCGAACCGAGCGACATTTCGCGCCGATCGCCCAGCGATCTTGTCGGCTTGACTAGATAGCCAAACTATCCAATAATGGATCCACCTACACACGAGGAGGTTCCGATGTCCCCCGCATCCCTGAGCACGGCCGGTGTGCTCCTCATCACAGTCCCCGGGGTGGCCTTCGGCGGCGTCACCCTGTTGAAGTTCCTGATGCGCAACGTCCCCGGCTATCTGGACAACCCGGTCCGGCGTGGCCTGTGGCGGGCCGGGCACGCGCATGCGGGCGTGCTGGTGCTGTTCTCGCTGGTGGCGATGCTCTATGTGGACCAGGCGAGTCTGCCGGAGGGTGTGAAGGCCCTGACGCGGGTGTTGATCGTGGCCGCGCCGATCCTGATGCCGCTGGGTTTCTTCCTGTCGGTGGTGCGTCCTGGGGACACGAAGCCGAGCAGGTTGATCTGGCTGACGGTGGCGGGCGGGGCGTGCCTGGCGGTGGGCACGCTGACGCTGGGTGTGGGGCTGCTGTAGGAGACCGGCCCGTGTGGGCCGGTCCCGTTCAGAAGGGCTCAGTCGCCGCCGGTGAGGGCGGCGACGAGGTCGGCGGCGGTGCGGCAGCGGTCGAAGAGTTCGCCGACGTGGGCTTTGGTGCCGCGCAGTGGTTCGAGGGTGGGTACGCGCTGGAGTGATTCGCGGCCGGGGATGTCGAAGATGACGGAGTCCCAGGAGGCGGCGGCGACGGATTCGCTGTATTGGCGCAGGCAGCGGCCGCGGAAGTAGGCGCGGGTGTCGTTGGGCGGGTGTTCGACGGCGCGCTGGACTTCGTCTTCGGTGACGAGGCGTTGCATGCGTCCGCGGGCGACGAGGCGGTTGTAGAGGCCGCGGTCGGGGCGGATGTCGGAGTATTGCAGGTCGACGAGCTGGAGCCTGGGGTGGGACCAGGGCAGGCCGTCGCGGGTGCGGTAGCCCTCGAGGAGTTCGAGTTTGGCGACCCAGTCGAGTTCGCGGGAGAGCTGCATGGGGTCTTCGGCGAGCCGGGTGAGGACGGACTCCCAACGGTCGAGGATGTCCTTGTTCATCTCCTCTTGGGCGGTGCCTCGCTCTTCGACGTATTTGCGCGCTTGTTCGAGGTATTCCATCTGGAGCTGGATGGCGGTGAGCTTGCGGCCGTCGCGCATGGCGATCTCGTAGCGGCAGGTGGGGTCGTGGGAGACGGCCCGGAGGGCTTGTACGGGGTTTTCGACGGCGAGGTCGCGGGTGAGGAAGCCTTCTTCGATCATGGCGAGGACGAGGGCGGTGGTGCCCAGCTTCAGATATGTCGAAATTTCCGACATGTTGGCGTCGCCGATGATCACGTGCAGCCGGCGGTACTTCTCGGGGTCGGCGTGCGGCTCGTCGCGGGTGTTGATGATGGGCCGCTTGAGCGTGGTCTCGAGGCCGACCTCGACCTCGAAGAAGTCGGCGCGCTGGCTGATCTGGAAGCCTTCGCCGCGGGAGTCCTGGCCGATGCCGACCTTGCCGGCGCCGACGACGACCTGGCGGGAGACGAAGAAGGGGGTGAGGTGCCGGACGATGTCGGCGAAGGGGGTGGCGCGCCGCATGAGGTAGTTCTCGTGGCAGCCGTAGGAGGCGCCCTTGGCGTCGGTGTTGTTCTTGTAGAGCTGGATGGGCGCGTTGGAGGGGATGGCGGAGGCCCGGGTGGCGGCGTCGTACATGACGCGTTCGCCGGCCTTGTCCCAGATGACGGCGGCCCGGGGGTTGGTGCACTCGGGCGAGCTGTATTCGGGGTGGGCGTGGTCGACGTAGAGCCGGGCGCCGTTGGTGAGGATGACGTTGGCGAGGCCGAGGTCCTCGTCGGTGAGCTGGCTGGGGTCGGCGACCTCTCTGGCCAGGTCGAAGCCGCGCGCGTCGCGGAGTGGGTTCTCCTCTTCGAAGTCCCACCGGGCCCTGCGCGCCCGGGCCGCCGAGGCGGCCAGGTAGGCGTTCACGACCTGTGAGGAGGTCACCATCGCGTTGGCGCCTGGCTGGCCGGGTACGGAGATGCCGTACTCGGTCTCGATGCCCATCACCCGACGCACCGTCATGCAACACCCTCTGTTCGTCCGGATCTGCCTATCCGCCGTTTATATGCCCGAGCCTATGCCCTTCACAGTGCCCCAGGGTCACAGAGTTATGGCACCGACGCCTTTTCAACCTGTACGGCCGGAGCTGACGGGGTTTGCGTGGGTCTGCGGGGCTTGAGTAGCCGCTGGATGGGCCGTTCGGCAAAGGAGTACACGAGATACGACAGCACCACGGCCGTCAGGACGGTCGTGATGGCGATGGCCCAGGGGGGCATGTGGCCGGTGAGCACTGGGATGAGGGCCACCGCGACGACGCCATGGAACAGGTAAAGCGGGTATGTGATGCCGCCGAGCGCGGTGAGCGTCCTGGACGGTTTGAGGCGGATCAGCCCGAGGGCGGCGACGGCCATCACGGCGAAGATCAGCGTGATGGTGATGATCACACTGACGTCGGTGACGGGCATGTTCTTGAACCCGACGTTGTCGACGCGCCGGTGGACCCGGTCGAGCGCGGAGCCGATCGACAGGGCGTACGCGCCGGCCACGTAGAGCCACGGGAGCCAGGCGCTGCCGTGTTTGTGGATGAGGTAGAGGGACATGCCGGCGATGAAGTAGGGCGCGTAGTCGGGCATGACGATCTCGTTGACGATCTCGTTCCCGAGCAGGTCGGCGCCGAAGGCGGCCACCAGCCAGACCCCGGAGAAGATCAGGACGCGCCCGTACGTGACCCCGATGATCACGAGGATGACCATCAGCAGGTAGAAGCGGAGCTCCGCCCACAGCGACCAGTAGACCTGGCTGGCGTCGGTGACCTTGAACAACCGCTGGAACATGGTGGCGTTCACCAGGTAGTCGCCTGGTGAAAGTTTTGGGTCCAGCGCCTTGGCGCCCGTGAGCCCGTAGAGCGCCGCGGTGGCGCCGAGACTGAGCCAGTACGCGGGATAAAGGCGGACGAACCTGGACTGGGCGAACCCGCCGAGGCCGCGCCCCCACACGGTCATGAGGATGACGAACCCGCTGATGATGAAGAACAGCTCGACACCGAGGATGCCTAACCCCGCGAAGGGCGCCAGCGGCGGGAACAGCGCGGCGGGCCTGGCCCCCCAGACGGACGCGTACGCCACCAGGTAGTGGAAGGCGACGACGGCCAGGGCGGCGATGAAGCGCAGGAGGTCGAGCTCGGCCAACCGGCCGTCCCCCCGAGCATGCTTGGGCCGGTTAGGTGCGTGCACGCCCTTTTTGACGTCACCTGGATCACTTTGGTTCCACGGGGCCCTCCGTTCCCACCACCAGCGGGCGGGAGGCGTCGTCGAGCCCGAGCGCGTCGCGGGCCGCGGGCGTGAGGGCGAGCAGGCCGGCGGCTCCGGCGGCGCCGCACTCCGACAGGTGGACGCCGTGGCCGGCCAGGAGGCGGGCGGCGTCGGCCGCCTGCTCGTCGGTGATCGTCATGTAGAGGTCGGCGAGGTGGTGGAGGAGCTGGAAAGCGATGACGGAGGGTTCCGGGCAGTCGAGGCGGCCGAGGATGGTGCGGCCGCCCTGGACGCGTACGGGCTCGCCGGCCCGGGCGCTTTCGAGCAGGCAGGGCGCGCCTTCCGGCTCGACCACGACGATCTTGGGCTGCTCGCCCCAGCGGTCGCGCACGTACGCGGCCCCGGCGGCGGCGAGCCCGCCGACGCCCGCCTGGAGGAACACGTGGGTGGGCGCGCCCGCGGCCCCGTGGGGCGTGCTGTGGCCGCCGGTCAGGGCCGAGGAGCCGTTGAGCCTGCCCGAGTACGCCTCGAGGCCGGCGCGCGCTCCTGGGGGCGTGGCGGGGCCGCCGGTGCGCGCGGTCTGCGCGGGGACGGCGGGCAGGGCGCCCGGGTCGGCGAGTTCGTCGAACAGGACGGTGTAGCCGCGCATGACGTCGAGCGGGATGCCGGTGTAGCCGTTCCAGGAGCTGTCGGCGACGAGCCGCCAGCCGTTCCGTTCGGCGGCCTGGATCGCGGCGGCCATGCTGGCCTCGTAGTCCTCGCCGCTGCGCCGCACCTCGGCGCCGAGTCCGCGCAGCCGCTGCGCGAACGCCTCGGGGACGCCTTCGCTGAGGTACACGACGCAGTCCACGCCGACCTCGGCGGCGCCGGAGGCGACGGAGATGCCGTGGTTGCCTGCGCTGGCGCACACGAACGGCGTGCCGCCGCCCTCGTGCTCGGCGAGCAGGTGGACGGCGTACGCGCCCCCGAGCGCCTTGAAGCTGCCCAGCCCCATGCGCCCGCTCTCGTCCTTGACGTGGACGGCTTCGGTTCCGGCCAGGTCCGGGATGGTGCGGACCGGCGTGGGCCGGTAGGAGGGGTGCCGGGCGAAGTGGGCGCGGGCCTGGCGGGCGTGCTCGGTCCCGATGAGCGCGCGGTCGTGCGCGGTGTACGGGGCGCGGGCGGGGTTGAGGTACTCCATGATCGCCATGCTAGGGCGGCCGGCCGCTCTCCCCCGGCCCGCCACTCCGCCGCGATGAGAGCCCGACGAGAGCCCGAGGAGAGCAGGGTGAGGGCACGGTGAAGGGTGGTCAGGCGCGGTCGCGGGCGGCGGCGACGGCGGCCTGGCCGAGGCTGACTCCGCCGTCGCCGGGCGGCACGCGCACGTGCTTGAGCACCCGGAACCCGGCGGCGCGCAGCCGGGCCACGGTGGCCTCCAGCAGCAGCGCGTTCTGGAACATCCCGCCCGACAGCGCCACCGTGGTCAGTCCGGTGGCGTGGCGGAGGGTGTCGCAGGCGCGGGTGACGGCGTCGGCGAGGCCGTTGTGGAAGCGGCCGGCGATGGCGCGGGTGCAGGCTCCTGCGGCCAGGTCCGCGGCGGCGGCCCGGACGAGGTCGGCGCCCTCCACGACGAGCAGGTCGCCGTGGGTGATCCCGGCCTCGTACGTGCCGCGCTCGGCGGGGTCGGCGTGCTGTTCGAGCTCGACGACGGCCTGCCCCGCGTACGTGATCTTGTCGCGGACGCCGAGCAGCGCCGCGACGGCGTCGAAGAGGCGGGCCGCGCTGGAGGTCAGCGGGGAGCCGGGCGCGAGCCGGAGGGCGTCGGCCCAGGGGTTGCGGCGGGCCACGTCGAGGCCGGGGTGGTCGTCGCCGAGGTAGGCGGCGGTCATGCGCCAGGGCTGCCGCACGGCGGCGCTCCCGCCCGGCATGGGGACCTGGGCGAGGTGGCCGAGGCGTTCGAAGGAGGTCAGGTCGGCGCGCAGGAACTCGCCGCCCCACAGGGTGCCGTCGGGGCCGTGGCCGAGCCCGTCGAGGGCCACGCCGAGCACGGGCCCGGGGTCGCCGTTGTCGGCCAGGCAGGAGGCGATGTGGGCGTGGTGGTGCTGGACGCCGAGGAGTTCGACGCCGCGGATCTCCATGGCGTGCCGGGTGGACAGGTAGCCGGGGTGCAGGTCGTGCGCCACGACCTCGGGCTGGATGCCGAACAGGCCGCAGAAGTGGTCGATGCTCTCGACGAACGACCGGAGCGTCTCGTGGTTCTCCAGGGTGCCGATGTGCTGGGAGACGAACGCGCGCCGTCCTTCGGCCAGGCAGAAGGTGCTCTTCAGCTCGGCGCCGCAGGCGAGCACGGGCCGGGGCGCGGGCCAGCGCATCGCGAGCGGTTCGGGCGCGTACCCGCGGGCCCGGCGCAGCACGGTCACCTCGCCCGCCATGGGGCGCACGACCGAGTCGTCGGCGCGTACGTGGATGGGGCGGTCGTGGATGAGGAAGGCGTCGGCGATGCCGCTCAGGCGGGTCAGCGCGTCGTCGTCCTCGTAGGCGATGGGCTCGCCGGAGACGTTGCCGCCGGTGAGGACCATGGGTTCGGCGAGCTCGGCGAGCAGGAGGTGGTGCAGGGCTGTGTAGGGCAGCATGAGGCCGAGGCTGCGGGTGGCGGGCGCCACGGAGGCGGCGACGGGGGCGCCGGGCAGGCGGGGCAGCAGCACGATGGGCCGCGCGCGGCCGGTGAGCAGCTCGGCGGCGTGCTCGTCGATCTCGCACAGCCGCCGCGCCTGCGCCAGGTCGGCCGTCATGACGGCGAACGGCTGCTCCTCCCGGTGCTTGCGGCCACGCAGCGCCGCGGCGGCCCGCTCGTCGGCGGCGGGCACGGCGAGGTGGAAGCCGCCGAGGCCCTTGACGGCGACGACGCGCCCGGCGCGCAGCAGGGTGACGGCGCCGGCGATGGGGTCGCCGCACAGCTCGGTGCCGCGGGCGTCGCGCAGCCGCAGCCGGGGCCCGCAGGCGGGGCAGCAGGTGGGCTGGGCGTGGTGGCGGCGGTTGCCGGGGTCGTGGTACTCGGCCGCGCACGCCTGGCACATGCCGAAGCCGGCCATGGTGGTCAGGGGCCTGTCGTACGGGACGCCGCGCACGATCGTGAAGCGGGGGCCGCAGTTGGCGCAGTTGATGAACGGGTAGCCGTGGCGGCGGTCGGCGGGGTCGGTCAGCTCGCGCAGGCAGTCGTCGCAGGTGGCGCCGTCGGCGCGGACGAGGGGGCGCAGCGGGCCCGACGGGAGGCCGGCGGCGATGGTGAAGCCGTTGTGGCCGGTGGGGCGGGCGCTGACGACGGTGACGCGTTCGATCTCGGACAGGGCGGGCGCGTCGCGTTCGAGCGCGGTCAGGAACTCCTCGACGCCGGCCAGGGCGCCTTCGACCTCGATGTGCACTCCGTCGACGTCGTTGTGCACCCGCCCGGCCAGACCCAGCCGGCGGGCGAGCGAGTGCACGAAGGGGCGGAAGCCGACGCCCTGGACGACGCCTTCGACGTGCACGTCTACTCGTTTGAGCGTGGTCATCAGCCCAGTGTGCGCCTGATCGGGGCGGCGTGCATGCGTATCGGCCGTGTCGCATCCGGCGTCCTCGCCGGGGTCGCCGCGGCGGGGCGCGGACATGCGAACGGGAGG
Organism: Nonomuraea sp. NPDC051941; assembly: GCF_044593615.1. NCBI lineage: Bacteria > Bacillati > Actinomycetota > Actinomycetes > Streptosporangiales > Streptosporangiaceae > Nonomuraea > Nonomuraea sp. NPDC051941. Next base: position 102,455 of record NZ_JBIUCF010000021.1, on the reverse strand, counting down.
GCCGCGGCGGCCCTCCCGTTCGGGGGTTCTACAGGTACTGGCCGGTGTTGGCGACGGTGTCGATGGACCGGCCGGCTTCGGTGCCCTGCTTGCCGGAGACGAGCGTGCGGATGTAGACGATCCGCTCACCCTTCTTGCCGGAGATGCGGGCCCAGTCGTCGGGGTTGGTGGTGTTGGGCAGGTCCTCGTTCTCGGAGAACTCGTCCACGCAGGCCGTGAGCAGGTGCTGCACCCGCAGGCCCTTCTGGCCGGTTTCGAGGAACTGCTTGATGGCCATCTTCTTGCCACGGTCGACGATGTTCTGGATCATCGCGCCGGAGTTGAAGTCCTTGAAGTAGAGGACTTCCTTGTCGCCGTTGGCGTAGGTCACCTCGAGGAAGCGGTTTTCCTCGCTCTCGGTGTACATGCGCTCGACGACGCTCTGGATCATGCCCTGGATGGTGCCCTCGCGGGACTCGGCGTGCTCCGTGAGGTCGTCCGGGTGCAGCGGCAGGTCGGCGATGAGGTACTTGGAGAAGATGTCCTTGGCCGCCTCGGCGTCCGGCCGCTCGATCTTGATCTTGACGTCCAGGCGGCCGGGCCGCAGGATCGCCGGGTCGATCATGTCCTCGCGGTTGGAGGCGCCGATGACGATGACGTTCTCCAGGCCCTCGACGCCGTCGATCTCCGACAGCAGCTGAGGGACGATGGTGTTCTCCACGTCGGAGGACACGCCGGAGCCTCGGGTGCGGAAGATCGAGTCCATCTCGTCGAAGAACACGATCACCGGGGTGCCCTCGGAGGCCTTCTCACGGGCCCGCTGGAAGACCAGGCGGATGTGCCGCTCGGTCTCGCCGACGTACTTGTTGAGCAGCTCGGGGCCCTTGATGTTGAGGAAGAAGCTCTTGCCGGACTGGCCGGTCTTCTCCGCGACCTGCTTGGCCAGGGAGTTGGCGACCGCCTTGGCGATGAGCGTCTTGCCGCATCCGGGCGGCCCGTACAGCAGCACGCCCTTGGGGGGCCGGAGCTTGTGCTCGCGGAACAGGTCGGCGTGCAGGTAGGGCAGCTCGATGGCGTCCCTGATCTGCTCGATCTGCCTGCCGAGGCCGCCGATCTCCTCGTAGGAGATGTCGGGGACCTCCTCGAGGACGAGCTCTTCGACTTCGGACTTGGGAATGCGCTCGTAGACGTAGCCGGAGCGCGGCTCGAGCAGGAGCGAGTCGCCGGCCCTGATGGGCTGGCCGACCAGCGACTCGGCCAGTCGCACGACGCGCTCTTCGTCGGCGTGCGAGATGACCAGGGCCCGCTTGCCCTCGTCGAGCAGTTCTTTCAGCATGACGATCTCGCCGACCTCTTCGTAGCCGAGAGCTTCGACCACGTTGAGCGCTTCGTTGAGCATGACCTCCTGGCCACGCCGCAGCGAGTCGATGTCGACGGCAGGGCTGACGTTCACCCGGAGCTTGCGGCCGCCGGTGAACACCTCGATGGTGCCGTCTTCTCTGGCCTCGAGGAAGGTGCCGAAACCGGATGGCGGCTGCGCCAGCCGGTCGACCTCCTCCTTGAGGGCGACGATTTGGTCCCGGGCCTCCTTCAGTGTGGCGACCAGGCGTTCGTTCTGGCCGGTCACGGCCGCGAGATTCGCCTGCGCCTCATGAAGACGCTCTTCGAGGACCCTGGCCTGACGGGGTGACTCGGCCAGCTTCCGCCTCAGCGCGGTGATCTCCTCCTGGAGGAAGGAGACCTGTGTTGAAAGATCAGCGACCTCCCGTTCGCGCTGCGCGGCTCGAGCCTCAGCATCATCGCGAGCTGCCACGCCCGTCACCTCCTTCCCAGTCGAGGGCGACTACTTAGGACCTTACCTATCTCGGGCCCCTCCGTAACCTGGCCGGGCAGTGTTCGTAGAGTGACATTCAGTATTCGGTGAATAATCCTCAATAGTGCGTTTAATACTCCCAGCACCTGCACACGGGAATCTGTTCCCGTGTCACGCACCAACGCACCCTCGTGGCCAAATTGTCATAGTTCCTCGGTGGTCCCCTTCGGTCGACGGCGTCTCGGCGGGGGCGTCACTCCGTCCGCCATGCGGCGGGCGGTGACCAGGAATCCCGTGTGACCGATCATCCGATGATCCGGTCTCACCGCGAGCCCTTCGACGTGCCAGTCGCGAACCAGGGTCTCCCACGCATGCGGCTCCGTGAAACACCCGTGATCGCGAATCATCTCGACCGTCTTGGACAACTGCGTGGTCGTGGCGACATAACAGCAGATCACGCCACCCGGGGTGAGCGCCTTGGCGGCGGCGTCGACGCACTCCCACGGGGCGAGCATGTCGAGGATCACCCGGTCGACGTCGCTCTCGTCGATGGAGGCGACCAGGTCGCCGACGACCAGGCGCCAGTTGTCGTCCATGGGGCCGCCGAAGAACTTCTCCACGTTCTTGCTCGCCACGTCGGCGAACTCCTGGCGCCGCTCGTACGAGGTGACGTGCCCGTCGGGGCCGACGGCCCGCAGCAGGAAGCACGTCAGCGCGCCGGAGCCGACGCCGGCCTCGATCACCCGCGCGCCCGGGAAGATGTCGGCCATGCCGACGATCATCGAGGCGTCCTTGGGGTAGATGACGGCCGCGCCGCGCGGCATGGCCAGCGTGTAGTCCTGCAGCAGGTGGCGGAAGGCGAGGTACTGGGTGCCCCCCGAGGAGCGCACGACGGAGCCTTCAGGCTGCCCGATCAGGTCGCTGTGCGGGATGGCGCCCTTGTGGGTGTGGAAGACGCCGTCCTCTTTGAGCGTGATCGTGTGGCGTTTGTTCTTGGGGTCGGTGAGCTGCACCTGATCCCCCGCCTGGAAAGGCCCATGCCTGCGGAAACCCATGGCCGCAAGGTTATAGGGCTTTCGAGTGCGTCCGGACGCACGGTATCTATGGGGGATGCTTCCGCGCGACGTGATCTCCACCGGTCCCCTGATTCTCCGGCCTCCCGCGGAGGAGGACGTCGAGGCGATCGTGAAGGTGTGCAACGACCCGGTGACCGCCCGGTTCCTGCCGGCGTTGCCGTCGCCGTACCGGGTGCAGGACGCGCACGGCTTCCTGGAGAAGGCGGCGGCGAAGTGGGCGGACGGCGGCGCGGAGTTCGTGATCACGCGGGACGGCGGCTACGTGGGCGCCATCGGGATCGTGCGGCCCGATCAGTGGGGCGTGGCCTCGATCGGCTACATGGTGGCGCCGTGGGCCCGGGGCAGGAACGTCGCGGCGACGGCGGCCAGGGCGGTCACCGACTGGCTGTTCGACCACGGGGTGCGCAGGGTCGAGCTGCAGGCCGCGGTGGAGAACGTGGCGAGCCTGCGGGTGGCCGTCAAGGCGGGCTTCCTCGAGGAGGGGCGCCGGCGGGACGCCAAGCGGCTGCGCGACGGCCGCTACGTCGACATGGTCACCTTCGCCCGGCTGGCGGAGGACACGGTGGACACGGTGACGGCGGAGCCGTACCTGCCGTTCTTCGCGGACGGGGAGCTGTGCGACGGCGTGGTGCGGCTGGTGCCGCTGGCCGTGGAGGACGCCGGCGACTTCCACCGGATGCTGGCCGACCCGACCGTGGCGGCCTATCACTTCGGGCCGATGGGCACGCTGGAGGAGCACGAGCGGCGCTGCCGCTACACCGGCTACTGGTGGGTGTCGGGGCAGCGGATCGAGCTGGCCGTCAGGGACGCGGCGTCGGGGGCGTTCGCCGGGCACATCCAGCTGGCGCACGTCGTCCCTTCGCTGGGGCAGGCCATGGTGGGCTACTCGCTGGTGCCCGGGTTCCGGGGCAAGGGGTTCATGACGCGGGCGGTCAGGCTGCTGGTGGATTGGGCGTTCGCGAACACGGCGCTGCACCGGATCGTGGCCGGCACCGACCCGGGCAACACGGCCTCGCACGCGGTGCTGGAGCGGGCCGGGTTCAGCCGGGAGGGCGTGCACCGGGGGCTGTTCGTCAAGGCGGACGGGACGCGGACGGACGACCTGGCGTGGTCGGTGCTGCGTCCCACGTGACGCGTGCGGACCGGGAGGGGGCAGAAATCCCGATTTCCTGTTGAGGGCTAGTCAGGAGCCGCGTCGGGGGTGATAGTCAGGGCACCCGCACTTCAGTTTCGCGCGATCGGGCCGCGCGATCTCTCCTCCCCCCGAGGGACCACCGCGATGTCATACAACCATGCCGATGCCGCCATGCGTGAACTCATCGCCTCGTTCTCCTGCCTGGAGGCCGTCGACCTGCTCGACCGGCTGGCGCGTACCGCCGCCGCCGTCACGGGCACGGCCTACGCGGGATTCGTGCGCGTGGACGCCCTGCGTTTGGAGGCCGATGCGATCCACACGCACGCCCCTCCCGGCGATCCCCAGCGCGTGCGCCGGTGGCTGGCCGAGTCGGGGGTGCTGAAGGAGCTGGCGACCGTGCCGGCGACGGTCCGGCTGGCGCGCGACGCCGCGGTGGGCGAGCCGGGCTTCCTGGCCACTCCCCTGCCGCTGGCGACGCGGGACCACACGTTCGTGTGGGTCGCCGGGCGGGGGTTCGGCGACGGGGACGAGCACCTGCTGAGCCGCTTCTCGACCGCCGCAGGGCGGGCGCTGGAGGCGGCGAGCGGGCTGGAGGCCGCGGTACGGCTGTTGCGCGGGGTACGGGCGTTCTGCCCGGCCCAGCCGCCGAACCTCCCCGTTGGAGGCGACCGGATCCCGGGGTAAGGGACGACCGGTTGCCTGCCCGGATCGGGCGGAGAATGGCCGCTTCCCGCCCGCCCCATTTGTCCGAAGATTTTGCGGATATTTGACCATTTATCAATAAATCATGGGGCTTTGGCTCTCCGTGAGAATGCTCGCGGACCGCGTCCAGCGCGGACGCTCGCACGACCGCCCTGGACGCGGTCCGGCCGGAGGTGACAGCCGACGCGGCGTACGAGAATGCCCGCGGCCCCGGGACGGGGACGCGGGCGTTCCGGCGGCCGGGTTATCCCCGGTGCGCCTCGAAGCGGAGCGTGCGGGAGACGCCGACCCGGACCGTCGTGCCGGGGGCGATGGTGACCGGCTCGTTCGGCGGGATGTCGTAGAAGTTGGGGTCACCGGGCGGCTGGATCTGGGTGCCGTTGACCGAGCCCAGGTCGACCAGGTTGACGTCCCACCCGTCGAGCGCCACCCGCAGGTGGCGGCGCGACACCGAGCCGTCCGGGCTGGTCACCTTGGCGGGCCTGGCGGTGCCGCCGGCCACCTCGGGCGCCCGCTCGGGGTCGCGGCCCAGCAGGTAGTCGCTCTCCAGCGGCAGCGCGGTGCCGTCGTCGAGGATGAGCACCCCGAGCGACGGGCGCGGCCCCTTGTAGGGGACGAGCGTGCGCTGCACCAGCGCGATGCCGCAGACCGCACAGTAGGGCGAGCGAGGGTCGTTGAAGTGGTCGTTCTTGCAGTCGACGCCGTAGACCAGGGGGCGGTCGCCGTGGTCCTGCTGCTGCTGCTGCTCCTGCGGCGGCTGGCCCGGATGGTCGAAGTGGTCGGGCGGGCCGAGCAGGGGCGGCGCGGGCTGGTCGAAGTGGTCGGACGGGCCCAGGTGCTGCGGCATGGGCTGGTCGGCCACGCCGTTGCCGGGGGGCGGCTCGTCGTAGGAGGGGAACTGCTGCGGCTCCGGCAGGGGCGGCGGCTGCTCCTGCGGCGGCGCGAAGAAGGGGGCCGGCTGCTCCTGCGGCGTGTGGTAGGGCGGCGGGTCCTGGGGCGGGACGTACGGGGGCTGGTCCTGGGGCGAGAGGTACGACGGCTGCTCCACCGGCGCGGGCTGCGGGCCCGACGGCGACCCCGGCACGACCGGCGGCTGGTCGGCCAGCGGGTACGGCGGCCGCTCCACCGGCGCGGGCGGCTGCTGGACCAGGTCGGCCTCGAGGTGGAAGGCCGTGGCGGGCATCTCGCTGGTGAGCGGCCTGGACGGGGCGGGCGCCGAGGACCGCTCGGTGAGGTCGCCCACGAGGCCGCCGCCGTGCACCACGCCGCCGTCGAAGCGGACCGCGGGGTGCGGGGTGCCCGCGCCGGGCAGGCTCAGCTCGACCCGCTCGACGGGCCCGGTGACGAGCCGGTCGGCCCACGTCAGCGAATCGCTGCCGGCCAGCCGCGTCTCACCGCCCGGGGTGCCGATGACGGCCGCGGCCGAGCCGCTGACCAGGACGGCCACGCCTTCTCCGACCCGGCCCGCGACGGCGCAGGTGGCCGGGTCGCCGGCCATGTTGGCCGCGAGCACCTGAGCGGCGCGGCGGGCCAGCGCCCTGCCGTCGCCGCCGGACGCGGCCGTCTCGCGCAGCGCGTCGAGCAGGTCGTCGGCCGCGGCCTCGCCGGCGTCGCACACCAGCAGCAGCCCGCCCGCGTAGGCGACAAGCCCGTTACCGGGAAGCGGACGCACCACTCCGAAGCCTTGGTCGGTCATGCGTCCTCCCTCATGACGACGGCGCTGCGCTGCTCATCGGTGCCCTCGCTGCGCTCGGTCACTCGTGTCTCCTCCCCGGAAGCCGGCGAAATTACGGCACCCGCACTGCCGTGCTGGCCACCAGCCATACGCATACCCAGACGAAGGGGCCGTGCCGCGGCCACGTCGTCTCGATTCGGTGAACCGATGGACTGCGGCAAACCCCTCAACTGTGCAAGTCTGGCCAAACAGAACACTATCGGCCAGTCGTCACATCGCAGTAACCGGCCGGAGTCGGCTCCGGCCGCCCGAAACTGCTGGACACGACCCTATCCATGGCCCGCCGCTTAAACGAGTGGGACAAATCAGACGCCCGCGAAAACCCGGTTCACGTCGGCCGTGGCGAGCACCCCGTAGATCTCGCCGCCCCGTTCCACCAGGAGGTACTCGCTGCCCGGGGCCTCGCGCATGGCGTCGATGAGCGGCTCTCCGGTCAGGTCGGCCGCGAGCACCATGGTGGGCTCCAGGGACTTGGCGACCGAGCCGACGCTCACCCAGGGGCGGCGGTGTTCGGGGGTGGCCTGGACGGCGGCCTCGTTCACGATCGCCAGGGGCTCGCCGTCGTGGCCGATCACGACGAGGGCGCCCGCGTTGCGCTCGGCGGCCTGCCGCAGCGCCTCCGACAGCGGCGTCTCGGCGGTCACCGGGATCGCCCTGCGCGCCAGCGCGCGGGCGTTGACCTGCGGGATCCTGGCGCGGATCTTGGCCACGCGCAGCGACTGGCTCGCGCCGAGCCAGATGAACGACGCCAGCACGAACGGCCACAGCAGGTCCAGCGGGTCGGTCACCTGGCCGCTCTGCAGGGCCGTGGTGATCGAGAACACGACGAGCAGCACGGCCAGCACGCGGCCGCCCCAGGCGGCGACGATGGTTCCGGAGCTGGGGTTCTTGGTCAGCTTCCAGACTCCGGCGCGCAGCATCCGGCCGCCGTCCAGGGGCAGGCCGGGCAGCAGGTTGAACACGCCGACGATGAGGTTGGCGACCCACAGCCACCAGACGAGCACCTCGACGATGCCGCCGCCGTTGATCACGTAGACGTCGGCGGCCAGGCCGAGCCCGGCCAGGCCCAGCGACAGCGCCGGCCCCGCCGCGGCGACCAGGAACTCCTTGGCCGGCGTGGGCGGCTCCTTCTCGATCTCCGACACGCCGCCGAGCAGGTAGAGGGTGATCCTGCGCACCGGCAGGCCGTAGAACTTGGCCAGCACGCTGTGGGCCAGCTCGTGCAGCAGCACCGACACGTACAGCAGCACCGCGAACACGAACGCGACCGCGTAGGCGGCCGCGCTGTCGAGCTCGGGCAGCATGTTGGTCACCCGGCGCCCGAACACCCAGGTGATGACCGCCGCCACGATGAACCATGTCCACGAGACATACACCGGAATGCCGAACGGCTTCCCCATCCGAAGACCGGAGAACTCCTGCCGCGGGCTCTGCTCGCTCACCGCACTCCTTGAACGTCCATTACGTGCTGTTGCTGCCTTGATGCTACGCGCCGGATCGGGTGATCATCGTGGCGCGAGGGCTATTCTGTCGGGGTCTTGACCTAGAGTGCGGTGCATGACGTTGACCGAACCGGAGATCATCGGAGCTCTCTCCCCGTCCCGGGCGGGCGATTTCATGACCTGTCCGCTGCTCTACCGCTTCCGGGTGATCGACCAGCTCCCCGAGAAGCCTTCGCAGGCGGCGGTGCGCGGCACGGTGGTGCACGCGGTCCTGGAGCGCCTCTACGACCTCCCGGCGCCGCGGCGCTCGGTCCAGGCGGCGCTGGAGCTCCTGGAGCCGCAGTGGCAGCGGCTGCTGGACGAGGACGCACAATACGCGCAGATGTTCGCCGACGAGGCCGAGCAGGCCGAGTGGCTGGTCCAGGCGCGCGGCATGCTGGAGCGCTACTTCACGCTGGAGGACCCGACGCGGCTGGAGCCCGCCGAGCGCGAGCTCTACGTGGAGGCGGTCCTCGACGGGGGGCTCATGCTGCGCGGCTACGTCGACCGGCTCGACGTGGCGCCGACCGGCGAGGTCCGGGTGGTCGACTACAAGACGGGCAGCGCGCCGGGCCCCGACTTCGAGGCCAAGGCGCTGTTCCAGATGAAGTTCTACGCCCTGGTGCTGTGGCGGCTGCGCGGCCAGGTGCCTCGACTGCTGCAGCTGGTCTATCTGGGCGGGCAGGGCGAGGTGCTGCGCTACGCCCCGGACGAGGCCGACCTGCTGGCCACCGAGCGCAAGGTGATGGCGCTGTGGACGGCGATCGAGCGGTCGCTGGAGTCCGGCGAGTGGCGGGCCCGCCGCAGCCGCCTGTGCGACTGGTGCGACCACCAGGCCCTGTGCCCGGAGTTCGGCGGCACGCCCCCACCGATCCCGGCCCGCCAACCGGGCGACACCACCCGCAGCCACCGCCGCGCCGCCACCGACGAACTCTGACCCACCCCGCGCACCCGCCGCGCCGGGGCGGCGCGGGTTCGGGGCGTGTGGGTGGTAATCCTCCCGAGGGAGGAGGTTACGGGTTTTCACCTGGGCCTACAGTGAAGCGGTGCGCATAGACCGGACCACGTTCCACGACTCGGTGCTCGCCGGGGTTGTGGCCGCGGCGTCGGTGGCGATGTTCGTGCTCTACGGTCCCGACCGCCTGGAGACGCAGGGCCTGACGGTGGACGGCATGCGCGCCCCCGACCCGCTGGGCGGGGTCCTGGTGGTGCTGGCGTGCGTGCCCGTGGCGGCGCGCAGGCGGTGGCCGCTGGCGGCGATGTGCGCCGAGCTGGTGCCCGAGACGCTGCTGACCGTGCTCGGCTACGGGACCGGGATCTCGGGGCCGGCCGGGCTGGTGCTGCTGTACTCGGTGGCCTCCTACCGCGGGCTGGCGATGGCGCTGGCGGGGCTGCTGATCTCGCTGGTGACGTACGTGCTGGGCGCCCTGGCGGGCCCCGTCAGGGCGACGAGCTGGAGCGAGCACGTCGTGGTGGCCGTGGTGCTGGTGGCGGTGTGGGGCGCGGGGCGGAGCCTGCGGCTGCGCCGGGCGTACCTGGACGAGCTCAAGGACCGGGCGGAGCGGCTGGAGCGGGCGCGCGCGGCCGACACGAGGGCGGCCCGCGCCGAGGAGCGCTCGCGGATCGCCCGCGAGCTGCACGACGTGGTGGCCCACCACGTCAGCGTGATGACCGTACAGGCGGCCGCGGCGCGCCGGGTGCTGGCCTCCGATCCCGACCTGGCGCGCGAGGCGCTGTCGGCGATCGAGCACACCGGCCGGATGGCGATGACGGAGATGCGCAGCATCGTCGGCGTCCTGCGTACCGACGCCCGCGCCGAGCTGGGCCCGCAGCCCGGCGTGCACGATCTGCCCGCGCTGGTGGAGCAGATGCGCGAGGCGGGGCTGGCGACCCGGCTGATCGTGGAGGGAGAGCCGCGGCCGCTGCCCGCCGGGGTCGACCTGGCTGCCTACCGGCTGGCCCAGGAAGGGCTGACGAACAGCCTGCGGCACGCCGGGGCGGGCGCGAAGGCCGTGGTGACCGTCCGCCACGACCCCCGTGAGCTGGACGTACGGGTGGAGGACGACGGGCTGGGCGCGGCCGGGGTGTCCGCGCCGCCAGGGCACGGTTTGGTGGGCATTCGCGAACGGGTCGCACTCTATGGTGGAATCCTCAACATCGGTCCGCTACCGGGGGGCGGTTTCGAAGTGCGGGCGAGGTTCCCGTTGAAGGACGGCCAATGACGATCAGAGTGCTGCTGGTGGACGACCAGCCGCTGCTGCGTACGGGATTCCGCCTGATTCTGGAGGCCGAGTCCGACATCACGGTGGTGGGGCAGGCGGGCGACGGCAAGGACGCCATGGAGCAGACGCGGGCGCTACTGCCCGACGTGGTGCTGATGGACATCCGCATGCCGGGCGTCGACGGCATCGAGGCGACCCGCAGGATCGTGCGGGAGGCGGCGCCGACGGCGCACGTGCCGAAGGTGCTGGTGCTGACGACGTTCGACCTGGACGAGTACATCGTGGAGGCGCTGCGCTCGGGCGCGTCCGGGTTCCTGCTGAAGGACGTGCCGCCCGACGAGCTGGTTCAGGCGATCCGGGTGGTGGCGGCGGGCGACGCGATCGTGGCGCCGAGCGTGACGCGGCGGCTGCTCGACAGGTTCGCCAAGCGGCTGCCGTCGGCGTACGAGCAGCCCGCTCCGGCGCGCCTGGACCGGCTGACGGAGCGGGAGCTGGAGGTGCTGCGGCTGATCGCCAAGGGCATGTCCAACGCGGAGATCGCGGCCAAGCTCGTCGTGAGCGAGACGACGGTCAAGACCCACGTCGGCAACGTGCTGACCAAGCTGGGGCTGCGCGACCGCGTGCAGGCCGTGGTGCTGGCCTACGAGACCGGGTTGATCACGCCGGGCACGTACTCCTGAGACCGGGGCGCGTCCCCGATCTCAGGACACCGTCAGGACACGGTCAGGACGCGGCGGCGGGGGCGGCCTCGGCGGAGGCCGGGGCGTTCTCCGGGAAATGGCAGGCGACGCGGTGGCCGCTGGCCAGCTCCTCCAGGGGCGGCTCGACCGTCTTGCAGATCTCCTGCGCCTTCCAGCAGCGGGTGTGGAAGCGGCAGGCGGGCGGCGGGTTGAGCGGGCTGGGCACGTCGCCGGCCAGCCGGATGCGCTCGCGCTCCTTGCGCGCCTTGGGGTCGGGCACGGGCACGGCCGACATCAGGGCGTTGGTGTACGGGTGCATCGGCGCGCTGTAGAGCTGCTTGCGGTCGCCGATCTCCACGATCTTGCCCAGGTACATGACGGCCACCCGGTCGCTGATGTGCCGCACCACCGACAGGTCGTGGGCGATCACGACGTAGGTGAGGTCCAGCTCGTTCTGCAGGTCTTCGAGCAGGTTGACGACCTGGGCCTGGATGGAGACGTCGAGCGCGGAGACCGGCTCGTCGGCGATGATCAGCTTGGGCTTGAGCGCGAGGGTGCGGGCGATGCCGATGCGCTGCCGCTGGCCGCCGGAGAACTCGTGCGGGTAGCGGTTGTAGTGCTCGGGGTTGAGCCCGACCAGGGCGAGGATGTCCTGGACGGCCCGCTTGACGCCGTGCTCGGTCTTGACGCCCTGGATGCGGAACGGCGCGCCGACGATGGTGCCGACCGTGTGGCGGGGGTTGAGCGACGAGTACGGGTCCTGGAAGATCATCTGCATGTCGCGGCGGAGCGGCCTCAGCTTGCCCTGCCCCATGTGCGTGATGTCCTCACCCTCGAAGATCACCTTGCCGGCGGTGGGTTCGAGGAGCCGGGTGACCAGCCGGCCGGTGGTGGACTTGCCGCAGCCGGACTCCCCCACCAGGCCGAGCGTCTCGCCCTTGAACACGTCGAAGCTGATCCCGTCGACCGCCTTGACGGCGCCGACCTGCCGCTTGAGCAGGCCCTTCGTCACGGGGAAGTGCTTCTCCAGGCCCTGTACGGAAAGGAGCGGCTCGTTCTTGGGCTCGGTCACTGGGTCTCCAGCAGTGGCTTGATCTCGTTCTCCCACAGCTCCCGCCGCTCCGTCCGGTCCATGTGGCAGCGCACCAGGTGGCCGCCCTGGGTCTGGAGCAGCTCCGGGACCTCGGACTTGGCCTTGTCTCCGGTCCGCTCGACGTACGGGCAGCGGGGGTTGAAGGCGCAGCCCGGCGGCACGTTGATCAGCGACGGCGGGGAGCCCTTGATCGGCAGCAGCCGTTCGGTGGGCTCCCGGTCGAGCCGGGGCATCGATCCCAGTAGACCCCATGTGTAGGGGTGCTCGGGACGGTAGAAGATGTCGTCGGCGCTGCCGTACTCGATGCACTTGCCCGCGTACATGACCAGGATGTCGTCGGACAGCTCGGCCACCACGCCCAGGTCGTGGGTGATGATGATCAGCGCGGAGTTGAACTCGCGCTGCAGGTCGACCATGAGGTCGAGGATCTGGGCCTGCACGGTCACGTCGAGCGCGGTGGTGGGCTCGTCGGCGATGAGCAGCTCGGGGTCGCACGACAGCGCCATGGCGATCATGGCGCGCTGGCGCATGCCGCCGGAGAACTCGTGCGGGTAGGAGTCGACGCGGCGCCGCGGCTCGGGGATGCCGACCCGGCCGAGCATGTCGATGGCGTGCTTCTTCGCCACGGCCTTGGTGACCTTGTGGTGAATGCGGTACGCCTCGATGATCTGGTCGCCGACCGTGTAGAAGGGGTGCATCGACGACAGCGGATCCTGGAAGATCATCGCCATCTTCTTGCCGCGCAGCCCGCGCACGTGCTCCTGGGAGGCGCCGACGAGCTCCTCGCCGTCGAGCCAGATCTCCCCGGAGACGTTGGCGCCCTTGCCCTTGTGCAGGCCGAGGATGCCGAGGCTGGTGACCGACTTGCCGGAGCCGGACTCGCCGACGATGCCGAGTGTCTTGCCGCGTTCGAGGTCGAACGTCAGCCCGTCGACAGACCTGACCAGGCCGTCGTCGGTCGGGAAGTGGATCTTGAGGTCCTTGACCTGGAGGAACGCACTCATGCCAGCCTCACCCTCGGGTCCACGACCGCGTAGAGCAGGTCGACGATCAGGTTGGCGACGATGATGAAGGCCGCCGCCACCAGGGTGACGCCCATCACCTGGGGCAGGTCGTTGCGTTCGATGGCGTCCCTGGCGTACTTGCCGATGCCGGGCAGCGAGAACGTGCTCTCGGTCAGCACCGCGCCGCCGAGCAGCAGGCCCAGGTCCAGGCCGAACATGGTCAGCACCGGGGTGAGCGTGGCTCTCAGCCCGTGTTTGAGCACCACGGCCCGCTCGGGCAGGCCCTTGGCTCTGGCCGTGCGTATGTAGTCCTCGGACATGGTCTCCAGCATGCCCGCCCTGGTGAGCCGGGCATAACCGGCGGCGTACAGGAAGGCGAGCGTGATCCAGGGCAGCATCAGGTTGTTGGCCCAGGTGAGCGGGTCCTCGCTGAACGGCACCCAGTCGGCGACGTCGCCGACGAGGCCGAGCTGGTCGCGGAAGATGGCCAGCGACACGATGCCGGTGAAGAAGATCGGCAGCGACACGCCGGCCAGGGCGACGCCCATGGAGATGCGGTCGAAGAAGCTGCCGCGCCGCAGCGCGGACACCACGCCGGTGGCCACGCCGAAGAACACCCACACCAGGGCCGCGCCGAGCGCCAGCGACAGCGTGATCGGTATGCGGTCGAGCAGGTCCGGCAGGACCGGGTTCTGCGTGACGTACGAGTAGCCGAGGCAGGGCGCCGGGCACAGCTCGACGCCGGGGCCGTAGTTGCGCTCCACGCCGACGAAGATGCCCTTCACGAACCGCCCGTACTGGACCAGGAGCGGATCGTAGAACCCCAGCCGGATCGCCGTATCGTGGATGACCTGCTCGTTGGCGGCCTTGCCGACATAACGAGAGGCGAGGTCGTCAGCGGACATCCCAGCGAGCCGAGGCACGAGGAAGAAGATGGCGAACGTCGTGATGCTCACCACGAAGAGCAGCATGACGGCCGCTATCAACCGTCTGAGAATGTATGTGAACACTGATCTCGGCCATGGCGGCCGGGCCTCGTGAGCCCGGCCGCCGGAGCCTTCACCTGCTTTCGGCGTACGTGTCCGGCGGGATCGCCTGACCGGTTACTGGGTGCCCAGCGTGAGGTACTCGTACATGCCCCAGTTCTGGCTGACGAAGGCGTTCTTCAGCGTCGGCGGCCGGTAGAACAGGCCGTGCGCCCAGACGTAGGGCAGGATGAACGCCGAGTCCATGACCTGCTTGTCGACCTGCGCCCAGATGGCGTTGCGCTTGGCGGCGTCGGTCTCCCCGGCGGCCTGGTCGATGAGCTCGTCGATCTTCGGGTCCTTGACGCCGAGGTTGGTGTTACCGGCGTCGCGGATCACGCGGCTGTCGACGATCTGCTGGAAGAAGCCGAAGCCCTCGGGGTAGTCGGCGCCCCAGCCGTAGACCATGAGGCCGAGGTTGTTCTTCTTGGCGAAGTCGGGCTTGCCGGCGTACAGCTTGAAGTAGTCGCCCTGCGGGTAGCCCTTGATCTCCAGCTTGATGCCGATGCGGCCGAGCGACTGCTGCAGCGACTCGGCGGTCAGCTTCTCGGCGGCGCGCTCGTTGCGGTAGGAGATGGTGGTGCTGAAGCCGTTGGGCTGGCCACAGGCCGTCAGCTCCTCCTTCGCCTTGGTGAGGTCGCCGGTCGGGTTGGCCTCGACACCGTACGGGTCGATCTTCTGGTAGCCGGTCATCTTCGACGGCATGAGGCTGAGCGCGACGTCGCCGCCGGCGTCGGGGCCGCCGTAGGCGCCCTGGATCGCGGAGCGGTCGGCAGCGTACATCACGGCCTTGCGGCAGTGGATGTTGTCGAACGGCTTGACGTCACCGTTGATGTTGGTGAACCAGGTCCGGTCGATCGCGGCCGAGTCGGCGTACTGCTTGACCTTCGGGTCGGTCAGGACCGTCTTACGGGCGTTGGCCGCCACGCCGGTGCTGTTGATCTTGACGTCGATCTTGCCGGACAGCAGGCGCTGGTCGAGGTCGTCCTCGTTCTGGCCGAGCAGCACCTCGACGGAGTCGTTGAGCTGCTTGCGGTTGGGGTCGGTGGCCGGGTCCCAGTTGGGGTTCTTCACGAGCTCGATGCGCTTGGTGAGCTCGTGCGACTTGAACATGTAGGGGCCGGTCGAGACCGGGTGCTCCTTGTACTTCGAGCCGGTGTCCTTGGCCGCGGGCACCGGGGCCGTCTGCGGGAGCATGGCGAAGTAGTCGAAGCCGCCGTAGGCCTTCTTCAGGTGGAAGACGACGGTGTAGTCATCAGGCGTCTCGACGGCCTTGAAGTCGTCGAGCTTGTCCTTCATCTTGTACGGGCCGGTGTAGCCCTGCAGGTCGAGCCAGTCGTTGAAGTAGGTCGGGCCGCTGGGCAGGATGTCCTTGTCCAGGGAGCGGGCCACGGCGTACTTGACGTCCTTGGCGGTGACGGGGCTGCCGTCCTCGAACTTGATGCCCTTGCGCAGCTTGTACGTCCACGTCTTGCCGCCGTCGCTGGGCTTGCCCAGGTCCTCGGCCAGGTCGCCGACGAGCTGCAGGCCCTCCTCGCCCGGCACCGGCTTGAACATGGTCAGCGCGCGCGTGTAGAAGCGGGAGAAGTTCCACGCGTAGCCGTAGTACTGGTCGCCGGGGTCGACGGAGTCGAAGTCGCCCGGCATGCCCATGTGCAGGGTGCCGCCGGTCTTCTCCGACGGGTTGACGACCTGCGTGACACCCGCGTTGTACTGGCTCGCGGGCTTCTCGTCACTGCCGGTGCCGCTGGTGCTCTTGGCACCGCCACCGCCGCCACACGCCGAGACGACCACGGCGAGAGCGGCGGTCAACGCCACTGCCGACGCCTTTGATCTTGTCTTCATCGACCTGACACACCCCTTGTATCTAGGAGTTGAGAACTTGCTGAAAACTCACGAGGGCTATCGGGCCTTGGGGTCGAAGGCGTCCCTGAGGCCGTCACCGAGCAGGTTGAACGCCAGCACGGTGATGAAGATCGCGAGACCGGGGAAGATCATGAAGTTGGGCGCCACCTGGTAGTTGTGGACGGCGTCCGACAGCATGCCTCCCCACGTGGGAGTCGGCGGCCGCACACCCACGCCGAGGAACGACAGCGCGGCCTCGAACAGGATGTTCGAGGGGATCAACAGCGTCGAGTAGACGAGGATCGGCGCCAGGAGGTTGGGCAGGATCTCCTTGAACAGGATGGTGTGGTTGCGCGCGCCCAGGCTCCTGGAGGCGTCGACGAACTCCCGTTCTCGGAGGGACAGCGTCTGACCTCGGATGATGCGTCCGATATAGGGCCAGTTGAAGAACCCGATGATGAACACCAGCAGGCTGATCCGCAGCGTGTCACCCGACAGGCCGAACGCCTTGTCGGGGATGACGCCGGCCAGCGCCAGCGCGAACACCAGCAGCGGGAAGGCCAGGAAGATGTCCATGAGGCGGCTGATGACGGTGTCGACCCAGCCGCCGAAGAAGCCGGCGATCATCCCGAGGACGGTGCCGAGCACCACGCACAGCAGGGTCGCGAAGAACGCGATCAGCAGCGAGATGCGGGCCCCGTACAGGACGCGGCTGAACAGGTCGCGGCCCGAGTCGGGCTCCACGCCGAACAGGAA
Source organism: Nonomuraea sp. NPDC051941 (assembly GCF_044593615.1). NCBI lineage: Bacteria > Bacillati > Actinomycetota > Actinomycetes > Streptosporangiales > Streptosporangiaceae > Nonomuraea > Nonomuraea sp. NPDC051941. The sequence continues at coordinate 85,909 of NZ_JBIUCF010000021.1, read as the reverse complement.
GTCGCCGCTGATGCCGCCGAAGGCGCCCAGCGGCGCGCCGATGGAGGGGTCGAGCTTCTCCCGGTGCCACTCACCCGGCGGGTGCCCGAACCACGACACCAGCAGCGGGGCGAAGACGGCGACCAGGATGAGCAGCAGGATGACGATGCCTCCGGTCATCGCGATGCGGTCGCGCTTGAGGCGCATCCACGCGATCTGCCCCAGGGAACGTCCCCTGATGACCGAGGTCTCCGCTCCCTCAAGAACGGTCTCCGGCCCTGCTTCGATGGCCGATTCCGGAACATCGAGCGGTGCGGTCATGCCAGTAGCCCCCTGGATTCCAGACGACATCGTCCGTGTCGGCGCGGTCCCGGTCAGGGTAGTGCGCCCATGCGAGCGAGGTCCGCCGTGTCGCGGCCCCAGGAGGCAGAATCTATGGCCTGAGCTGGTGTGACTAGTCCCTCTGAGCTCTATGTGGCTCAACTGTGATTGACCAGAAACTCATTCGTATCGATCTTGAGGAGAATGTCTACGAGCCGTCCCGGTTACGTCTCGGAACTGTGACACAGCCGATTTCGTCCTTGTATTCAGCTGATGCCACGCTTTTTGAGCAGCGCCTCGATATCGGAGAAGTCGTCCTCTGCCTTGGCAGTTTGCTTGGGGGCGACGGCGGGCTGCTGAGGTTTGGGCACGGTTTTGTTCGCTGAGGGCTTAACCTCCGGGGCCTCTCCGGGGGTCTTCTTCCTGAAGCTCGCCAGTTTCCGGCCGCGCATGACGCCCGACGCGACGAACAGCACCGCCGACAGCCCCGCGACGGCGACGCCCGCCCACACCAAGGGGTTGAACACCAGCTGCGTCACGAAACCCACGACGGTGGCGCCGATGGTCCACAACGCCTGCAGCGCGCCCGTCAGATAGGCCGCCACCGGCAGCAGCGCCCACGCCGCCATCCGCATGCCCGAGGCCGCCCCCCTGCGCCTGAAGGCCAGGAAGCTGAACACCAGGCCCACCGCGCTCAGTCCGGCGCACAGCGGCAGCCAGGCGATCGAATTGAACATCACGCCGCCCCTCATATCGACTACGTCTCCATCCTGGCACGCGAAACGCCACCCGCCGCTCCTCCGCAAGAACCACTTGCCCCCTAGGGGTCCGGCTCCCCATCCCTGGGCCGGCGGTCGCGATCGTGTCCGCGGGCGGGTGGCGGCGGCTGCGGCCGGCGACGTGCCGGCGGGCGGGTGGCGGCGGCTGCGGCCGGCGATGTGCCGGCGGGACGGCCAGCCCGATCGATCCGGCAGCGGCGGCACTCGTGTGGGCCGCCGCGGCGTTGAAGGCAGACGGCGGCGAACGTGGCGCGAGTGCGCGGCGAGCCTGGCGTGGCGAGCGTGGCGAGCGTGGCACGGGTGCGTGGCGCGGGTGCGCGGCCAGCGTGGCGCGGGCGCACGGCAACAGCACGTTGCCCAGCGGCGTCGACCGTACGGGAGCGGCGCGGTGCACGAGTTCGCCCTGCGGCGCGCGTTCCAGGGAGGCGAGCGAATGCGACACCGACGGCTGGCTCATGCCGAGCAACGGCGGCCGCCGCCCCGAGTCCACGGGCAGTCAGCGCCCCGCCCCGGACGGCGGCACCATCGGCGAGGACGTCCAGCACGGTGCCGAGTAGAGGCACAGGGCGAACCAGCGGAGCCACCCAGCAAGCACGCGTGGAAGGGGTTACGCGGCCAGCATGCGGCCGACGCAGGGAGGCGGGGACGGATGGGGTGGGGCGGATGGGGGGTCAGGTTGAGATGAGAGCGCGGAGGTCGGCGACGGTGACCTGCTCCAGAGACGGCACCACCAGCCGGCCGGGAGCGGGGTTGATGGCCAGCAGGCTCGGGACGGCCACCACCGCGCAGCCCGCCGCCGTCGCGGCCGCCACGCCGTTGGGAGAGTCCTCCAGCACCACGCACCGCACCGGCTCCACCCCGAGCAGCCGCGCAGCCGTCAGGTACGGCTCAGGGTCAGGTTTGGTACGGGTGACGTCGTCCGCCGTGACCACGACGTCGAACCGGTCACGCCCCACCCACTTGAGGACCGCCTCAGCGATCTCCTTCAGCGACGAGGTGACCAGCCCCACGGGCACCCCCTCGTCCCGCAGCGCCATCAGCAGCTCCAAAGCGCCCGGCATGACGTGCACGCCCGCCGTCAGCCGCCGCACCATCCCGCCGGTCATCCACTCCCGCACCATCTCGGCGGGCACGTCGGCCCCCGAGACGGCCAGCATGTAGTCGACCGTTCGCTCCATGGATCCGCCCACCAGGTGGACCTGGTGCTCCGGCGTCCACTGGGCGCCGAGCCTGGCCATCACGTCGGTCTCGATCTCCAGCCAGACCCGCTCGCTGTCGACGAGCAGCCCGTCCATGTCGAAGAAGACCGCTTCCATGCATGCCCCCGATCGGTAGTGTTTTGCCCGCTATTGTCCCTGCCCCGCCCGGCATGCGCAGAGGCCGCCCCGGCACCGGCACCAGTGACTCGTGGGGCACTGCCGTCTGGAGAGCGGGCGCCGCTCATCCGTCCGTAGGTTGAACGGCGTACCGACGCGGTGCCGGGTGCACCCTCCCCCGCTGCCAGTGAGCGCCGGGGAATGCCGGAGCGGGAAGCCCCACGTCCGGCGACCGGTGAGCGGCCGTCCGCCCGGGGCTGGGAAGCCGCCCCCGCCCGCCGACCAGTGAGCGGTCGTCCGCCCCCGGGCCGGGGAGCCCCGCCATCCGCCCGCCGCCCGGTGAAGGACCGAACACCCGACCAAGGACCGGCCAGCCGGTCAAGGACCGGGCGGGCGGTCAAAGACCGGGTGGGGGTCAGACGTTGAAGTATTTGGCCTCGGGGTGGTGGGCGACCAGGGCCGAGGTGGCCTGCTCCGGGTGGAGCTGGAACTCCTCCGACAGCGACACCCCGATGCGCTCGGGGTCGAGCAGCTCGAACAGCTGCTTCTGGTCCTCCAGGTTGGGGCAGGCCGGGTAGCCGAAGGAGTAGCGGCAGCCCTGGATGTTGACCTTGAGCATGTCGTCGAGCGACTCCTCGCCGCCGATCGACCACTCCGAGCGCACCCTGGCGTGCCAGTATTCGGCCAGCGCCTCGGTGAGCTGCACCGACAGGCCGTGGAGCTCGAGGTAGTCGCGGTAGGCGTCCTTGGCGAACAGCTCGGCCGTGGCCTCGGCGATCTTGGCGCCCATGGTGGCGACCTGGAAGCCGACCACGTCGACCTCGCCGGAGTCCTTGGCGCGGAAGAAGTCGGACAGGCACAGGTGGCGGTCGCGGCGCTGGCGCGGGAACGTGAAGCGGGTGCGCTCCTTGCCGTCGTCGTCGAGGATGATCAGCGAGTCGCCGTCGGAGACGCACGGGAAGTGGCCGTAGACGACGGCCGCCTCCAGCAGCCCCTCGGTCTGGATGCGGTCGAGCCACATGCGCAGCCGCGGCCGCCCCTCGAGCTCGACCAGCTCGTCGTAGTCGGGCCCCGAGCCACCCCTGGTGGGCTTGAGTCCCCACTGGCCGAGGAACAGGGCGCGCTCGTCGAGGAAGGCGGCGTACTCGGTCAGGGAGATGCCCTTGACCACGCGGTCGCCGTAGAAGGGGACCGCGGGGACGGGGTTGTCGGCGGCCACGTCGGAGCGGGCGGGCAGCTCCTCGACGGGCGTGCGCTGCAGCACCGCGCCGGTCTTGACGCGCCGCTCGCGCAGCGGCGGCAGCGTCGCGCCCGCGACGCCGCGCTTGACGGCCATGAACGAGTCCATCAGCCGCAGCCCCTCGAACGCGTCGCGCGCGTAGCGCACCTCGCCCTCGAACAGCTCGGCCAGGTCCTGCTCGACGTAGGCGCGGGTCAGGGCGGCGCCGCCGAGCAGGACGGGGTATGTCTCGGACAGGCCCCTGGAGTTCATCTCCTCCAGGTTTTCCTTCATGATGACCGTCGACTTCACCAGCAGCCCCGACATGCCGATGACGTCGGCCTTCTGCTCGTCGGCGGCCTCGAGGATGGCCGAGACCGGCTGCTTGATGCCGAGGTTGACGACCTGGTAGCCGTTGTTGGACAGGATGATGTCGACGAGGTTCTTGCCGATGTCGTGCACGTCGCCCTTGACGGTGGCCAGCACGATGCGGCCCTTCGACTCACCCTCGAGCCGGTCCATGTGGGGCTCGAGGTAGGCGACGGCGGCCTTCATGACCTCGGCCGACTGCAGCACGAACGGCAGCTGCATCTGCCCGGAGCCGAACAGCTCGCCCACCGTCTTCATGCCGTCGAGCAGCACGTCGTTGATGATCTCGAGGGCGGGCCGCTGCTCCAGCGCGGTGTCGAGGTCGGCCTCCAGGCCCTTGCGCTCGCCGTCGATGATGCGGCGCTTGAGCCGCTCCCACAGCGGCAGCGCGGCCAGCTCCTCGGCCTTGCCGGCGCGCAGCGCGGCCGCGTCGACGCCCTCGAACAGCTCCATGAACCGCTGCAGCGGGTCGTAGCCCTCGCGGCGGCGGTCGTAGACCATGTCGAGCGCGACCTGGCGCTGCTCGTCGGGGATGCGGGCCATCGGCAGGATCTTGGAGGCGTGCACGATGGCGGAGTCGAGCCCGGCGTTGACGCACTCGTTGAGGAAGACCGAGTTGAGCACCATGCGGGCGGCCGGGTTGAGGCCGAAGCTGATGTTGGACAGGCCCAGCGTGGTCTGCACGCCCGGGTAGCGGCGCTTGAGCTCGCGGATGGCCTCGATGGTCTCCAGGCCGTCGCGCCTGGTCTCCTCCTGGCCGGTGGCGATGGGGAAGGTCAGGCAGTCGACGATGATGTCCTCGACCCGCATGCCCCAGTTGGTGGTCAGGTCCTCGACGAGGCGGCTGGCCACGCGGACCTTCCATTCGGCGGTGCGGGCCTGGCCCTCCTCGTCGATGGTGAGCGCGACGACGGCCGAGCCGTGCTCGCGTACGAGGCGCATGATCTTCTGGAAGCGGGAGTCGGGGCCGTCGCCGTCCTCGTAGTTGACGGAGTTGACCGCGGCGCGCCCGCCGAGCATCTCGAGACCGGCCTGCAGCACCGCGGGCTCGGTCGAGTCGAGCATGATCGGCAGCGTGGACGCGGTGGCGAACCGGAACGCCAGCTCCTTCATGTCGGCCACGCCGTCGCGGCCGACGTAGTCGACGCACAGGTCGAGCATGTGGGCGCCGTCGCGGGCCTGGTCGCGGGCCGTCTCGACGCAGTCGTCCCAGGCGCCCGCCAGCATGGCCTCGCGGAAGGCCTTGGAGCCGTTGGTGTTACAGCGCTCGCCGATGGCGAGGTAGGAGGTGTCCTGGCGGAACGGGACCGTCTGGTAGAGCGAGGACGCGCCCGGCTCGGGGTGCGGCCGGCGCGGCGCGACCTGCTTGCCGCGGACGCGCTCGACGACCTGGCGCAGGTGCTCGGGCGTGGTGCCGCAGCAGCCGCCGACCAGCGACAGGCCGTAGTCGCGGGTGAAGGTGCCGTGCGCGTCGGCCAGCTCCTGCGCGCTCAGCGGGTAGTACGCGCCGTCGGCCGTCAGCACCGGCAGGCCGGCGTTGGGCATGCAGGAGAGCTTGAGCCGCGAGTGGCGGGCGAGGTAGCGCAGGTGCTCGCTCATCTCGGCGGGGCCGGTCGCGCAGTTGAGGCCCACGACGTCGACGCCGAGCGGCTCGATCGCGGTCAGCGCGGCGCCGATCTCGGAGCCGAGCAGCATCGCGCCGTTGGTCTCGATGGTGACCTGGGCGATGATCGGGATGTCGCGGCCGGAGTCTTCGGCGGCCCGCTTGGCGCCGATGACGGCGGCCTTGACCTGGAGCAGGTCCTGGCAGGTCTCGATGATCAGCGCGTCGGCGCCGCCCGCGATCAGGCCCGCCGCGTTGTCGCGGTAGGCGTCGCGCAGGAGGGCGTACGGCAGGTGGCCGAGGGTCGGGAGCTTGGTGCCGGGGCCCATGGAGCCGAGCACGAAGCGCGGCTGGTCGGGCGTGGACCAGTGGTCGGCGGCCTCGCGGGCGATCCTGGCCCCCGCCTCGGAGTATTCGAAGACGCGGTCGGAGATGTCGTATTCGCCGAGGGCGGCGAGGTTGGCGCCGAAGGTGTTGGTCTCGACGCAGTCGACGCCGACGGCGAAGTAGGCGTCGTGGACGCCGCGCACGATGTCGGGCCTGGTGACGTTGAGCACCTCGTTGCAGCCCTCGTGACCGTGGAAGTCGTCGAGCGTCGGGTCCTGGGCCTGGAGCATCGTGCCCATCGCCCCGTCGGCCACGATGACGCGCTGGGACAACACTTCTCGGAAGGACGGGGAGATGCTCATGGGGTAGAGCTTATCGGGTGCGCCTGGAGCCCTACTCGCAAGCGGCCCGTACGCCTGTTCGCTTCGGGCGCGAAATCGGGGCCTCCAGGGGCGTGAGCGTTCCGGTCCGCGGGACCCGGGCGGCCCTGGGGTGGGTGCCGGGCGCTATCGTACCGACTGTCAATTGAACGCCGCGTCCAATTGGGGGTCTCCGTGACCTACCGCACCGTACTCGTCGGCACCGACGGCTCGGCCTCCTCCTTCCGCGCCGTCTCCGCGGCGGGGTCCCTGGCCGCGGCGACCGGCGCCACCCTGGTTCTGGCCTGCGCGTACCTGCCGATGCGGGAGAGCGAGCGCGCCGCGGCCGCCGACCGGCTGGGCGACCTCGCGTACAAGGTGGGCGGCTCCACCCCGGCCGACGACGCCCTGCGGGCGGCGCGCGGGCACGCCGTGGCGGCCGGCGCCTCCGACGTGGTCCTGGCCGCCGAGCAGGGGGACGCCGTGGACGTGCTCGTCTCGCTGGCCGCCCGGCACCGCGCCGACCTGCTGGTTGTGGGTAATCGCGGGCTCAACAGCCTGGCGGGGCGGCTGCTCGGCTCCGTGCCGTCCGCGGTCTCCCACCGCGCCGCCTGCGACGTCCTGATCGTCCGCACGACCGACGGCCGCTGATCCTTCGCCGCTTGTCTTACGCGCACGCGCGCGCGAGGGGCCGGCGGGCGCCCCCTGGCCTGGCGTAGGTCGCGGGGAGATCACGTATGCACCGCAGCGGGTAGATACGTGGCCACAGGGGGCATATCAGGCGCATAGAACGGCACATTGCGCACAAGGCACACCAGCCGCAGGGGACGCAAGCCCCGCAGCGGACGCGTCCGGCGCAGCGCCTGCCAGGGCACAGGAGGCACGGGTGCGCGGGAGGCGAAGGGCGGCGACGCAGGGGACGTGGGGCCGGCGAGGCGTGGCGGCGTGGAAGCCAGGAGGTCGCGGGTGGTGGAGAAGCGCCGGAGCGCGAGAGGCGGTCGAGTGCGGGAGCGCCGGTGGGGTGCGAGTACCGCAGGGACCCGGCGGGGCGCGAGGCGGGCAGGTGCGGGAGGGCCGGAGAGGCGCGGCGGTGTGAGCGGGTGCGGCTGTCGGACAAGGGCGGGAGTGCGAGCTGCGGGCGGGAGTGGGAGTACAGGAGAGGCGGTGCGAGTGGTCGGGGCGGGTGTGGGCGTGCGGGCGAGGGTGCGGATGGAGCGGTGGGAGGGGTGGGGAGCGGGAGAGCGAGTGGGTGTAGGAGGGCCGGAGGGGTTGCGGGTGGCGGAGGCGGGATAAGGGTGCAGGAGGTATGGGTGACGCGGGGCGGCGTAGGGGTTTCGGACGGGTCCGGTGGCGGGCTGGGATGGGTGGTGGGGAGGCGCGGTGAGGTGTTCGCCTGAGGGGACGGCGATGGCGCGTTCGCACGTGAGACGCGGGTTGCGCATTCGCGGGGAGATCGGTGACGCCGAGTACTCCCGACCGCATAGGCTTAGCGAGACGATGGAGAGAGGAGGCGACACGTGATAGAGCTCGAAAGGCTCCCCGAGCTCGTAGACCCGGTGCTCATTGCCGCGTTCGAGGGGTGGAACGACGCGGGCGAGGCCTCCAGCGGTGTGATCGCCCATCTCGAGTCCGCCTGGAAGGCCGAGCCGCTGATCGCGCTCGACCCGGACGACTACTACGACTTCCAGGTCACCCGGCCCGTCGTGGAGATGGGCGAGGGGCTGACGCGTTCGATCGTGTGGCCGACGACGCGCCTGCTGCGCGCCCGCCCGCCGGGTCTGGAGCGCGACGTCGTGCTGCTGCGCGGCATCGAGCCCAACATGCGCTGGCGCTCGTTCTGCGCCGACATCATCGAGATCTGCCGCGAGCTGGGCATCGAGCTGGCCGTCATGCTGGGCGCGCTGCTCAACGACTCGCCGCACACCCGGCCCGTGCCCATTCTCGGCGGCGCGACGGACGAGGCGCTGGCCCGTTCGACGAACCTGGAGCTCAGCCGCTACGAAGGCCCGACCGGCATCGTCGGGGTGCTGCAGCACGCTTTCGGCGAGGCGGGGCTCGACGCCATCTCGCTGTGGGCGTCGGTGCCGCACTACGTGGCCCAGCCGCCCAACCCGAAGGCGACGCTCGCGCTGCTGCGCCGCCTGGAGGACGTGCTGGAGATCCCCATGCCCCTGGGCGACCTCGACGAGGAGGCCCGCGCGTGGGAGCGTGGCGTCGACGAGCTGGCCTCGCAGGACAGCGAGGTGGCCGAGTACGTCAAGGAGCTGGAGGAGCGCAAGGACGCCGCCGAGTTGCCCGAGGCCAGCGGCGACGCGATCGCGGCGGAGTTCGAGCGCTACCTGCGCCGCCGCGACCGGGACACTGACAGCTAACCCTCAGGGATAAAAACCGCGAAATTTTCGGGATTTCGGGTAATAATCGGGGCCGTACAAGATTGCACCAAGTTGCGGCTCCAGACACAAAGCCCGATAAATCCAGAAAACACCCTCGGCTTCGCGCCGTGATGCCTACTCAACTGACCGCGCACGTTAGGCACGCCATGGCGACTTCCCATGTTGACCCGCACCAAAGAAGTCAGGACACCAGGCGCCGCATCCTCGAGATGGCCGTCTCCCTCCGGGAGGACCGCTCCGGGGGCTCCGTGGACCACTTCCTCGCGCTGCTGCAGGACCGCCTTCCGCTCTGGCTGAGCATTCTTCACAATCTCTCCTATCGCATCGGAAAAGGGTGCGTAGCGGACAACCTTCTCCCCATTGCCCGAGCGGGCATTAATTACTACATCGACGTACAAAGTGCGGCACTTCCCGTTTTCACCTCGCCGAACGTGACGGTCCGCTTCCGCGAGGCCGTCCGCGACACGGGGCTGGGGCCGCGCACCGAGGTCGCGCCGCTGGCCGCGTACCTGGCGGCCGAGCAGGACCTCGGCCGGATAGGGCCCGAGGTGGACCCGGAGGCCAGCGCGCGACTGCTGATCGCGGGCTGCTTCCACCGGGCCCACCTCGAGATGTTCGTCGGCGCCGACGCCGGCCCGACGCTGGAGGCCAGCGCTCGCGAGATCGTCCGCGAACTGCGCCTCGATCCCGTCCCCGCCTGACGGCGGCAACACCCCGGCCCCGCCCGCGGCGACCCCGCGGGCGGGGCCGGGGTGTTCGCGCGCGCAAAATCTTGCCAAGAGACTGAACACTCGTTTAGCATCCTGAACATGTGTTCAGCTCATGCGGACCTGACCGCGCAGGCGAAGATCCGCGACGCGGCCATCGCCCACTTCGCCCGCGACGGCTTCCAGAAGACGAACCTGCGGGCCGTCGCCGCCACCGCGGGCGTGAGCGCCGCCCTGGTCATCCACCACTTCGGCAGCAAGGAGAAGCTGCGGAGCGCCTGCGACGACCATGTGCTCGGCGTCCTGGTACGGCGGTCGCACGCGGCCGGGACGGCCGGCCTGCTGGGCGAGTTCTTGGCGAACCCGGCGGAGTACCAGCTCCAGGTGCGCTACATGGTCCGGGCGATCGAGGAGGACACCCCCGCCGCGGGCAGGTTCGTCGACGCGTTGATGGACGAGTCGGAGTCGATCCTGCGGGCCGGGATCGCCGAGGGTTCGGTGCGGCCGTCCTCGGACGTGCGGGCGCTGGCCGTGCTCACCGTGCTGATCAGCCTGGCCACGCTGACCATGGCGCCGCCCCTGACCCGCGCGCTCGGGTACGACGGCTTCGGCCCCGAGGTCCTGCGGCGGATGACTCTGCCCACGCTGGAGCTTTTCACCCACGGCCTGTACGCGGACGACGCGCCGCTGAAGGCGGCCACGGCCGCCTGGGAGGCCTCTCAAGAGAACAGGGACGAATGACCGATGACGACCCCCGTTCCCGCTCTGACCCCACTCCAGGACACCCTGTGGCTGACGCTGTGCGGCCGGGCGCTCGACAACCGCCAGCCCCGCCCCGTCCTGGGCGACCGGATGGCCGACGAGATCGTCCGCAAGGTCGGCTACGACTACGGCAAGCTCCACATCCCCTCCTCCAGCGCCCTCTACATCGCACACCGGGCCAGGAAGCTGGACGAGATCGCCCAGCGCTTCCTCGCCCGCCACCCCGACGCGATCGGCCTCGATCTGGGGGCCGGCCTCGACAGCCGGGCGCTGCGCATCGCCCCGCCGCCCACCGCCGAATGGCACGACGTCGACTTCCCCGAGGTCCTCGCCGCCCGGCGGCGGCTGCTGCCGGATGAAGCCAGACCCCATGACCTCGCCGCGGACGTCACCGACCCCGCGTGGCTGGACGGCCTGCCCTCCGACCGGCCGGCGGTGATCGTCGCCGACGGGCTGATCGCGTTCCTCTCCCTGGAGGAGATGATCGCGCTGGTGAACCGCCTCATCGGCCACTTCCCCACCGGCGAGATCGCCTTCAACGGCTACAGCAAATTCGCCGTGTGGGCCCAGAAGCGGTTCGCCGTCGGCAAGAACATCATCGACGTCTCCAAGTTCCCCGGCCTCGACGACCCAAGGGAGCCCGAACGCTGGCACCCGAAGCTGAAGCTGGTCAAGGAGGTCCTGATGACGCGGGAGCCCGAGGTGGCCGGGTTCCCGGCGTGGCTGCGGCTGATGAACCGCCTGACCGCGCCCAGCGCGGTGTTGTCGCGGAAGGGGAACGTGGTTCTCCACTACCGCTTCTAGGGTTAGACTGATTGTCAGTCGCACTGACGATCTGGAGAGCTGACCATGATTTTGATCACCGGCGGGCTGGGCTTCATCGGCACGCACACCACCCAGGCCCTGCTCGACCTCGGCGAATCCTGCGTGCTCGTCCAGCGCAGGCCCGCCGTGCTGCCCGAGAGGTTCGCGGACGCGCCCGTCGTCGTCGAGCAGGCCGACCTCACCGACGAGGCGGCCCTCCTGGCCGTCGGCGAGCGGCACAAGATCACCGGCATCGTGCACCTCGCCGGCTCCATCCCGTGGCCGCCCGGCGCGTACCAGCCCCTGGAGGGCGCGGACAAGTCCATCCGGAGCCTCTTGAACGTGTTCCGCGCCGCGAGCGAGTGGCAGGTGACGCGGCTCGGCCTGGCCAGCACGATCGGCGTGTACGGCGGCGTCACCGGCGAGGGCGCGCTCAAGGAGGACCTCCCCCTGCCGATGACGTCACCCCACCCGATCCCGGCGTTCAAGAAGATCGGCGAGCTGCTCGGCGACCATCTGGCCGGGGCCATGGGCCTCGACGTGGTCCACTACCGCATCGGCGCCATCTGGGGGCCGCTCGGCCACCCCCAGTCGCCGTTCTTCGCCGCTCCCCAGCTCGTGCACGCCGCCGCGCGCGGCACCGAGCCCGACCTGTCCACGCTGCGCGCCGGCGCGTACATGGAGGACGGCATCGACCTGTGCTACGCGAAGGACTGCGGCCGCGCCCTCGCGCTGCTCCAGCTCGCGGACCGGCTGGCGCACCGCACGTACAACGTGGCCTCCGGGAGGGCGACGACCAACGGCGAGGTCGCCGCGGCGATCAGGAAGCTCGTCCCCGACGCCCGCGTCGACCTCCCGGAGGGCCGCGACCCCGCCGCGCAGAACACCTGGCTCGACATCACCCGCCTGCGCGAGGACACGGGATACGAGCCCGCCTACGACCCCGAGCGGGCGGTCGCCGACTACCTGGCCTGGCTGCGCGCAGGGAACGAGCGTTAGGCGCGGGCGCTCAGCCTCCGAGCGCGGCCAGGCGGCCGACCGTGCCGTTGACGGCCTGCGTGTACACGGCCTCGGTCAGCTCGGCGACGCGCGCCCAGCCGTACCTGTCGCGGGCCCTGCGAGCCCCGGCGGCGGCGAGCGCCGCCCGCTTGCCCGGGTGGTCGAGGACGTCGCTCAGCGCCCTGGCCAGGGCGCGCGGGCGGCGCGGCGGCACCAGGACGCCGCAGCCGGCGACCGTGTCCAGGTGTCCCCCGACCGCCGAGGCCACGACGGGCACGCCGCAGGCCATCGCCTCGATCGCCACCATGCCGAACGGCTCGTACCACGGCACCGTCACCAGGACGTCGGCCGAGCGCATGAGGGCCGGCACGTGCTCGCGGGGCACGCTGCCGATCACGTGGACCCGGCGTTCGAGCCCGTACGCCCGCGCCAGCTCGTACAGCCTGACCGCCTCCTCGTCGTCCCGGCGGCCGCCCGCGATCACCAGGTCGGCGTCCGGGATCCGGCGCAGCGCCCTGATCACGGTGTCCACGCCCTTGCGCGGCACCAGCCTGCCGACGCTGAGGATCAGCTTGCCGCCCGTGCGCGGCGCCACCGGCCCGCCGGGGCGGAACACCGACAGGTCCACCCCGCACGGCACGACCGCGATGCGCCGTTCGGGGACGCCCATCGCGCGCAGTTCGGCCACCTCGTCGCCGCAGGTGGCCAGCACGGCGTCGGCGCGCCTGCCGATGGCGCGCTCGGTGTCGATCCGGTGGGCGGGGCTGGTGTCGGCGTCGCCCTGCCAGCGCCGCTTGACGGTGCCGAGCGCGTGGAACGTCTGCACCACCGGCACCCGGCCGGCCGCCCGCAGCGCCGCCTGCCCGCTCATCCAGAAGTGGGCGTGGACGACGTCCGGGGGGCTCGCGGCCCAGCGGTCGGCCAGGCGCTCGGTGAACTCGGCCAGGTACGGGGGCAGCTCGTCCTTGGGGACGGGGACCGGCGGCCCGGCCGTGACGTACTCGACCGTGACGCCCGGTGCCATGGTCACCGACCCGGGCTGCCGCCCGGACGAGCGCCGGGTGTGGACGACGACCGTGTGCCCGCGCCCGGCCAGCGCGCGGGCCAGTTCGGCGACGTGGACGTTCTGGCCGCCGGAGTCGACGTCGCCGACCTGCGCCAGCGGGTCCGCGTGCTCGGAGATGAGATCGACTTTCACTGCGTCAGCTCCCTCACTGCCTTGACCACCTGCTCGCTTGTCACGTGGGACAGGCACGGGTGCCCGGGCACCGGGCAGGCGCGCGCCCCGCTTGCGCGGCAGGGCGCCTCCTGGTCTCCGAGCAGCACCGTGGGCACCCCGTACGGGGCCCACCGCGCCGCGGGGACGACGGGGGCGAACAGGCTCACGGCCGGCGTCCCGACCGCCGCCGCCAGGTGCGCGGGGCCGGTGTTGCCGGCCACGAGCACCCCGGCGCCGTCGATGACGGCGGCGAGTTCGGCGAACGTGGTCACGCCTCCGAGATCGACGGCGACGCCGCCGGCCACGTAGGCGGTGAGGTCACGTTCGTTGCCGGTCACGACGACCCGGTGTCCGTCCTGCGCCAGCTCCCGTACGGTCCGCCGATGCCGTTCGGCCGGCCAGGTCCGAGCGGGGGCCGATGCCCCTGGGTGCACCACGACGTACGTGCCTTTGCCGGCATCGGCGCCGGCATCCAGCAGTTGCCCCAAATTTCCGCCTATATCCGGCAATGGCCGCTGAACAGCGAGTTTGCCGTCATCGCCCGTCGGCAACTCGAACCCGGCCGCCCTGGCGACCGCCAGCATCCGCTCCGCCTCGGGCACGTCGACGCTCTCGTCCACGACGTGCCGGACGTCCAGGAGCGAGCCGGGGTAGTCGTCGCTGATGGCGGTGATCCTGGGGACGCCGGCCAGCCTGAGCAGCAGGGCCAGCGGGAGCGCCGACTGGTGGAGCGAGGTGAGGATCACCGCCTCGTCGACGCCCGCGAGCCGGCCGACCAGGTCGGCCGCCTGTCCCTTGGTGACGGGCGGCGGGGTGTGGTCGATCCACGGGGCCCGCCATTCGATCACCCGGTCCACGCCGGGCAGCAGCTCGGCCGCCGGCCTGCCGTCCGGGCCGGCCAGGAAGACCAGCTCGCGGGCCAGCGTGCGCACGGCCCTGACGGCGGGCCCGGCCAGCAGCACGGCGCCGGCGCCGTCCAGCCGCGCCACCAGCACCCGGCCCCGGTCGCCCGGGCCCCGGCCGTCAACCCGGTGGCTCACGGCGCGCACGGCCCGTCTCCTGGCCGACGCGCGCGGGACCGTTCTCATCCTCCGGCGCGGGGCCGGGTCGCACAGCACCGCTCCCGGCATGCGACCGTTCATCGCCGCCTGCGCGCGCGGGCACCAGGCGGCCGGCTCGTGGAAGATCGCGTCGATGCCGAGAAACCTCATCGTTCCCCCTCAGAGGACGGGAACCGCTACCGAGAGGAGCGATGCCCAAACCTTCCCCACGCCCATGAGATGCGCAAACAGGAGAAACGGCCTGGACTTGGTCACGCTAAGTAGTTGTTTGCCTGGTTGGGCCCCGGGTAGCTGGCGGGCACGCGACGGAGGTGGAAGGTGTTCGAAAAGCGACGTCCCGGCGCGGTACTCTTCGACCGGGACGGGACCTTGATCAGGGACGTGCCGTACAACGGCGACCCGGACCTCGTCGAGCCCATGCCGGGCGCGGTGGAGGCGGTGGCCAGGCTCAGACGGGCCGAGGTGCCGGTGGCCGTGGTCACCAACCAGTCCGGCGTGGCCAAGGGTCTGTTGTCCCCGGACGACATGGATCAGGTGAACGCCCGGGTGGAGGAGCTGCTGGGGCCGTTCGACGCGTGGGCGATCTGCGTGCACGACGACGCCGACGGCTGCACCTGCCGCAAACCGGCCCCCGGGCTCGTGATCAGAGCCGCCGCCGTGCTCGACGTCAGCCCCCGCGACTGCGTGGTCGTGGGGGACATCGGCAGGGACATGGAGGCCGCCAGGGCCGCCGGGGCCAGGGGCATCCTGGTCCCCACCCCGCAGACGTGCCAGGAGGAGATCCTGCAGGCCGCCGAGGTCGCGGACGATCTGATCGACGTCGTCGACCTGGTGCTCAGCGACGCGGAGGCGCCGGTGCCGGCCATCAGCGCGCCGTGGGCCCGCGCTCTAGGTTGGAGCCGCTGGTGAGCCGGCGGAGGTATGAGAGCAGGTCGGCTGGGTAGACGCGAGCAACATGATGATGCTCGACTGGACCCGCAGGGCCGCCTGCCTCGAACTGGACCCGGAACTGTTCTTCCCGATCTCTCTGGAAGGGCCGAGCCAGTCGCAGGCCGAACGGGCCAAGCATGTGTGCGCCGGCTGCCCCGTACGTGAGCCGTGCCTGGAGTACGCGCTGACCACGCGGCAGGCGTACGGCGTGTGGGGTGGCACCGACCCGCAGCAGCGCAGGGAGCTCGCCCTGCGCTCGGTCGCCTGACGAACGCCCCTCAGCCGGGAAGGGCCGCCGCCAGGAAGCGCTCCCGCTCGGCCGCCTCCAGGTGGTCGCTGAACAGCACGCCGTCGAGATGGTCGACCTCGTGCTGCAGCACCCTGGCCAGCACCCCCAGCGCGCGGACCGTCACAGGCTTGCCCATCATGTCGCGGCCACGCGCTGTGACCATGTAGGAACGTTCCAGTGGCCACCACAGCCCCGGCGCCGACAGGCACGCCTCGTCGGCCGTGACCCGCCGCTCCGACAGCTCCAGGCGGGGGTTGACCAGATGGCCCGACTTGCCGTCGTAGGAGTAGACCACCACCCGTACCGGCTCGCCCACCTGCGGCGCCGCCAGGCCCGCGCGGCCGGCGCCGGCGCGCATCGTGGCGGTCAGCGACTTGACCAGGCGCCGCAGCTCCCGGTCGAAGTCTTGCACCGGCTCCGCGACCGAACGCAGCACCGGATCGTCGAACGTGCGAATAGGCCGGACCGTCACCCGCAACTCCCCGATAGGCCACGTCGTCACCGTCAACGTTTCCCGTGACCGCGCCTCGCCAACCCCTGAGGACCCGGCTTGTAGCACAGCGGTAACAGAGGAGACCCGTGGGTGAAACCACCCGAAAGCAGTATCGGAGGGTGATCTCACTTGCGTCACACGTGCCTGTGATGCCTGGCCGGGTGCTCGGGGCCCGGCCAGGCATCTTCGACTACCTGGAGGTGCCGGCATGAGCGTGCTTGCCCTTGAGGGCGGATCTTCCCCGGAGACGGCCCCCGACGCCCTGTCGGGCTTCACGGTCGGCGTGACCGCGACGAGGCGGCGCGAGGAGTTCGGCGCGCTGCTGGAGCGGCGCGGCGCCCGCGTGGTCAGCGCCCCCGCGATCCGGCTGGTCCCGCTGGCCGAGGACGCCGACCTGCTCGCCGCGACCCGGCTCAGCCTGGCGGAGCCGCTCGACGACGTGGTGGTCACCACCGGCGTCGGCTTCCGCGGGTGGATGGCCGCCGCCGAGGGCTGGGGCCTGTCGTCCGACCTGGGCGAGCACCTGGCCAACGCGCGGCTGCTGACCCGCGGCCCCAAGGCCCGGGGCGCGGTGCGCGCCGCCGGCCTCAACGACCACTGGACGCCCGCCACCGAATCGTGCGGGGAGGTCAAGCAGTACCTGCTCGCCCAGGACCTGCACGGGCGGCGCATCGCGGTGCAGCAGCACGGCGAGCCGCTCGTCGACTTCGTGGCGGACCTGCGCCGGGCGGGGGCCGAGGTGATCGAGATCCCGGTCTACCGGTGGCTGCCGTACCGCGACATCTCGCCGCTGCGCCGCCTCATCAGCCAGACCATCTCCGGCTCGGTGGACGCGGTGGCCTTCACCAGCGCGCCCGCCGTACACGCGATGCTGGGCGCGGCCCGCGCCGAAGGGCTGGAGGAGTCGCTGCTGTCGGCGTTCAGCGGGACGGTCGTGGCCGCCTGCGTCGGGCCCGTCACCGCCGAGCCGCTGACCTCGCGCGGCGTGCCGACGCTGCAGCCCGAACGCTCGCGCCTCGGTGCGCTGGCCCGCGCCCTGGCCCGGCACCTGCCCGAGCACGGGGTGACCCGGCTCGTGGCGGGCGAGCACCGGCTGGAGATCCGCGGCCACGCGGTGGTGGTGGACGGCGAGCTGCGCCCGCTGCCCCCGGCCCCGATGGCGGTGCTCAAGCGCCTGGCCGACAAGCCGGGCCACGTGGTGTCCCGCGCCGACCTGCGTACCGTGCTGCCCGGCAGCGTCGCCCGCGACTCGGCCGAGCACGCGGTGGAGATGGCGATCACGCGGCTGCGGCGGGCGCTCGGGCCGAGCGGGATCGTGGAGACGGTGGTCAAGCGCGGCTACCGGCTCGCCTGCCAGTACGAGGCGGGGCTGTGACCGAACGTACGGCCACGCTCGTCCTGGCCGCGCACGGCACGCGGAGCGCCGCCGGGGAGTCGACCCTGTCGGCCCTGGCGGAGGCGGTCAGGAGGGCCCGTCCCGGGCACCGGGTCGAGCTGAGCTACCTCGAGATCAGCTCGCCTCTGCTGTCCGACGTGCTGCCCGCCGTCCGCGGACCCGTGGTCGTCGTCCCGCTGCTGCTGGCGGGCGGCTACCACGCCCACATCGACCTGCCGGAGGTCATCGCCTCCCGCCGCCCCGACGCCGTGGTCGCCGGCTGGCTGGGGCCGCACCGGCTGCTGACCTCCGCGCTGGCCCGCAAGCTGGCGCGCGCCGGCCTGCGCGCCACGGACGCGGTCCTGCTCGGGGCCGCGGGCTCCTCCGACCCGTCGGCCCTCGCCGACGTCCGCGCCGCCGCCCACCGGCTCGCCGTACGCCTGGCGCGGCCGGTCACGGCCGCCTTCGCCTCGTCCGGCTCGCCGTCCCTGGGGGAGGCCATGGAACGGCTCGCCTCGACCCCGGCCGCCCGGGTGGCCATCGCCTCGTACGTGCTCGCGCCCGGCCACTTCCATGACCGGCTGGCCTCGGCGGGAGCGGGGCTGGTGAGCGACCCGCTCGGCCCGGACCCGGACGTGGCGGCGCTCATCTGGCACCGCTACGACACCGCCCTCACCAGGCGCCACGCGCTCCCCCGGCATTCACCCGGCCTGCACCGGGCGTCCCTCTAGCGGAGGTGCGACGCCCCGCCGAGCGCCGTTCGACCCGGCGCTCGCGGGACGGTGTCAGAGGGCGATGCCCAGGAGGGCGTCGGCGAGGTCGCGGACCAGAGCGGGGGCGGTGGCGTCGGGGCCGCCCTGGGCGAGGGCCTCGTCGGCCCAGGCGTCGACGGCGGCCAGGGCGCCCGGCGAGTCGAGGTCGTCGGCCATCCGGGCGCGCACCGTGGCCAGCAGTTCGTCGGCGCGCGGCCCCGACGGCAGCGCGACCGCCTCCCGCCACCGCGCCAGCCGCCGCTCGGCGTCGGCCATCAGGGACGGAACGTACTCCCAGTCCGCGCGGTAGTGGTGGGCCAGCAGCACCAGCCGGACCGCCATCGGGTCGTGGGCCACCCGCAGCCTGGACACGAACACCAGGTTGCCCTTGGACTTGGACATCTTCTCGCCGTCCAGCGCCACCATGCCCGCGTGCGTGTAGAACTTGGCGAACGGCCACTCGCCGGTGAGGGCGTGCCCCTCGGAGGCGCCGCACTCGTGGTGCGGGAAGATCAGATCCGAGCCGCCGCCCGCCACGTCGTAGCCGCCCCCCAGGCTGTCCAGGGCGATCGCCGTGCACTCGATGTGCCATCCGGGCCGACCCCGGCCCAGCGGGGAGTCCCAGGCGGGCTCTCCGGGCCGCTCGGCCCGCCACAGCAGCCAGTCGAGAGGGTGGCGCTTGCCCGCCCTGTCGGGGTCGCCTCCGCGTTCGGCGAACAGGGCCAGCATCTCCGTCTCGTCGTAGCCGGACACCTGGCCGAACTTGGGGGCGTCGGCCACGCTGAAGTAGACGTCGCCGTCCAGGCCGTACGTGACACCCTTGACGGACAGCTTGGAGATCAGCTCGGCCACCCGGCCGACGACCTCGGTGACGCCCACGTACTCGCGGGGCGGCAGGATCCGCAGCGCCTCCATGTCGCCGCGGAACAGCTCGATCTCCCGCTCGGCCAGCTCACGCCAGTCGACACCGGTCTGCTCGGCCCGCTCCAGCAGCGGGTCGTCCACGTCGGTCGCGTTCTGGGTGTAGTGGACCTCGTGGCCCGCGTCCCGCCACATCCGGCCGACGAGATCGAAGGCGTGGTAGGTGTTGGCGTGGCCGAGGTGGGTGGCGTCGTAGGGGGTGATGCCGCAGACGTACATCCTGGCGGTCGGCCCCGGATCGGTCTGCCTCACCTGCTTGGCCGAGGTGTCATAGAGACTCAGCGGAATGCTCTCACCTGGGAGCTTTGGAACGTTCTGGGCAGCCCACGATCTCATGTGTTTGAGCCTATCTGTCCCGATCAGCGGTCAGGTCAGTGAACTGGTACGTCACGTCCTCCGCCGAGAGTGAGACCTCCATCACCGACAGGGAGGCGAAGACGCGCCCGCCGGGGAGTTCGTGCCGGACGATGAGCGCGCCGGGGTCGGCGGACGGCTCCGCCTTGATGAGCTCGCTCCAGGCCTCGCTCTCGAACCTGGGCAGGTACACGACGACCCGTTCGCTCGCCGGGTCCAGGCCCGTGTTCACGATCATGCTGACGCCGTCGGGCAGGTCGGTGGTGGTCAGCCGGTCGCCGTCCCAGCTGAACATGCGGATCCGCGCCAGGTCGGCGAGCACCAGGTGAAAGGGGTCGTAGCGGGTCAGGTCGGGGCCGGGCGGCTCGCCGGTGGACACGGCCCGCAGCGCCAGGTCGCCGCGCGAGAGCCGGTCCGACTCCGGCGCGTGCCGGCCGCGCCCGTTGAGCAGCGCGGCGGCGCGGCGGGCCGCCGGGTTGACGGCCAGCCAGGTGCCGCCGGCCTTGAGGTCGCGCCCGCCGACCACGCCCGGATGCTCCGGCCAGTGCTCGCCCGGCGCCTCCCACGGGCGGTCGGTGAACTCGTCTCTGACGCCCATGAGGGTGAGCGTCCGCCCGGGTTTCACGATCAGCGTGCACATGGGGCAAAGGGTAATAAACGGGCTTCGGCCGCCGCCGGGAGGGGCGGGCCCTGACGGGCCCGGGAACGCTTTAGATCGGGGGCCAGGGGATGGCGGGCCAGCCTTCGGAGGGGTACGGGTGCACGCCGGTGTCCAGCAGCCGCCTGACCCGCTGCCAGGTGGCCTCGACCTCCTCCAGGCTCAGCAGCTCGCGCAGCCTGCGCCCGAGGGCGCCGGACTCGATGTCGCGCTCCAGTTTGGCCAGCACGGCCACCGCCTCGCGGGCGAGGGGCTTGCCGCGCCACTGCCACAGCACGGTGCGCAGCTTGTCCTCGACGGAGAAGCAGACCCCGTGGTCGACCCCGTAGACGTGCCCCGTGGGCAGCGGCAGCAGGTGGCCGCCCTTGCGGTCGGCGTTGTTGACGATCGCGTCGAACACCGCCATCCGGCGCACCAGCGGATTTCGGCTCTTGACCAGCCGCTGGAGGTCGATCTCGCGCTCGGTGTCGATCCACAGCTGGACCATGCCGGGGCCGAAGGGGCCGTCGCGGTAGACGGTGGGCGGCACGATGTTCCAGCTGGTCGCCTGCGACACCTCGAACGCGGCCACCTCCCGGGCGGCCAGCGTGCCGTCGGGGAAGTCCCACAGCGGGCGCTCGCCGCGTACCGGCTTGTAGACGCAGGCGGCCGAGCGGGAGCCCAGCTTGACCGAGCAGTAGAGCGTCATGTTGGTGGCCTCGACGAGGCGGCCGGCCACCTCCAGCCGGCCGTCGCGCAGCAGCGCGAGGGCCTCGTCCTCCTGCATGGACGGCGGCTGCCGGGACGGCTTGACTGCCGGTTCGCTCTCCGGAGCGGTCATGAAGCCGCCTCACCCCCGCGATATCCGTTGAGGCGCACGCAGACGTGCCCGGAAGCGTCGAGCGGCTGCCCGCACAGCGGGCACGGTGGCCGGCCCGCGGAGACGATCTCGAGGGCCCGCTGGGTGAAGGCGCGAGCGGCTCCCGCGCTGATGCGCACCCGCAGCACCGCGGGGTCGGCGGCCTCGACGTCTTCCTCGTCGACGACCTCCTGCGCCTCGATCACCACTTGCGACCTCTCCGCGTCCCAGGCCAGCGCCATGGTGCCCACCCGGAAGTCCTCGGCGACGGGCACCTCGAGCGGCGCGTCGTCGGCCAGGTCGGCCGGGGCCAGCGCCGGGACGTGCGCGGTGCCCCCGCTCAGGCGCAGCACCTCGTCCAGCAGCTCGTCCAGCCTGCCCGCGAGGGCGGCGACCTGCAACTTCTCCAGCGCCACCGTGGTCAGTCTGCCCTCGGCCCTGGCCTGCAGAAAAAAGGCGCGCGCGCCCGGCTGCCCCAGGGCACCGGCGACGAACCTCTCTGGTGGGTCGTAGTCGAAGACCGGCATACGCTGACCTTACGTGGTTCCGGGTCCGCCGCCGACGGCGGCATCGCTCCCGGTGATGTTTTCTCCCCCGTCTTTCTCCTCCGAATCCTCGGGGAGCCGCAATTCCCCCATATCGTTGAGCTTGAGAACAAAGGGGCGCAGGGGGGCATAGCGAATGATGGTCAGGGCCGCAGGATCGGCTGTTATCCGCTGAAAGTGATCGAGGTGCAGGCCCAGAGCGTCGGCGACGATCGATTTGATCACGTCGCCGTGGCTGCAAACCAGGTAGACAGCCTTCTCCCCCAGGCGTTGATTCCACTCCCGGACCGCCGCGACGGCCCGGTGTTGCATACCGGCCAGGGACTCCCCTTCCGGAAATGTCACGGCACTGGGATGCGCCTGCACCACCTGCCACAGCGGCTCCTGGGCGAGCTCCTTCAGCGGGCGGCCGGTCCAGCCGCCGTAGCCGCACTCGATGAACCGGTCGTCGATCAGCACGTCCATCCCGCGCCCGTCGGCGACCGCGTGGGCCGTCTCCCGGCAGCGTTCGAGAGGGCTGGAGACGACGGCGTCCAGCCTGACGCCCGCGACGCGGGCGGCCAGCGCCTCGGCCTGCGCCCGGCCGGCCTCGCTCAGATGCACCCCCGGCGTACGCCCGGCCAGCACCGGGCCGGTGAGGTCCGTCAGCCCGTGGCGGGCCAAAAGCAGCGTGGTCACCCGGCAAGTGTCTCAGGCGTGGATCACAACATTTCACCGTGGGCCGCCGCCGCCGCGCCAACCGCGAACAACAGTGGTGCGTCAGCCCGATGAGCAGGTTTCTTGTTGGTAACCTGGCGGGATCATGCAGCAGCGCTATGTCGGCCACAGTGGCCTGTCGGTGTCCCGGCTGGGGCTCGGCACGATGACGTGGGGGCGTGACACCGACGCCGACGAGGCGGCCGCCCAGCTCCGGACGTTCCTGGACGCGGGTGGCAATCTCGTCGACACGGCCGACGTCTACACCGGTGGCGACTCGGAGCGGCTGCTGGGCCGGATGCTGCGCGACTCGGTGCCGCGTTCGGAGCTGGTGATCTCCACCAAGGCCGTGGTGACGCCGACCGGCCGCCGGCCGCGCGACGCCTCCAGGCGCCACCTGATCGCCGCGGTCGACGACTCGCTCAACCGGCTCGGGCTCGACTACGTCGACCTGTGGCAGCTGCACACGTACGACGCCGAGGTGCCGATGGAGGAGACCCTGGCCGCGCTCGACGCGATCGTCTCCTCCGGACGCGCCGTCTACGCGGGCGTGTGCGACTACACCGGCTGGCAACTGGCCGTCGCGGCGGTCACCCAGAAGATGATCCCCGGCCGCATCCCGATCACCTCGGCGCAGGCCGAATACTCGCTGCTGGCCCGCGAGCCCGAGCGCGAGCTGCTGCCCGCCGCCGCCGAGCTGGGCGTGGGCGTGCTGGCCTGGTCGCCGCTGGGCCGCGGGGTGCTGACCGGGAAATACCGCACCGGCATCCCGGCCGACTCCCGGGCCGCCACCCCGCACTTCGCCGACTTCGTCCGGCCGTATCTGGATGAGCGCAGCCGCAGCGTCGTCGAGTCGGTCATGACCGCCGCCGACGGGCTCGGCGTCTCACCGCTGGCGGTCGCCCTGTCCTGGGTCCGCGATCAGCCGGGGGTCGCCTCGGCCATCGTCGGAGCCCGTACGCACGCGCAGCTCACGGGGGCCCTGACGGCCGAGGACGTGGTGCTGCCCATAGAGATCCGAGATGCCCTCGATGACGTGTCGTCACTCGACTGACCCCTCGCCCCAGGAACGAGAGACCCCCTCGCGTATCACTACTCGATACCGAATCGCAACTTTACCTGCCAAACGCCTGCGTCTCATGTCCGATGTCCATAAAGATTTCCCCCGGAAGCGACGCAGGAGGGGACGGATGGGGAGCAGGGCCGCGATCTCGGCTGGAGTTCTCGCGGTGGCGCTGGCGGCCGTCCCAGGGGCCGCGACAGCCGCGGCGGCCGACGCGCAGGACTGTACGCGCGACGGGGGCCTGCTCTCAGGGGTGACCAACACACTGTGCGACGTGGTGAACACGCTCACCGGCACGGTCGACACCCTGACCGGCGGGACCACCAAAAAGGTGACGGACGGCGTGAACGACACCACCGACGAGGTGCTCGGCCGGGTCGGAGAGGTGGCGCCGACCACCAAGGCCACGCCTGACACCAGGTCCTCGGCGTCGCCCTCCACCTCCGCGACGGGGCAGGGGGACGACCCTCAGGACAGCGCCTGCCGGCCGGGGCAGGCCTGCGTGGGCGAGGAGGACATGCAGAAGCTCTCCCCCTCGCCCGTCCCCTCTCCCTCGCGTACGTCGCGGCCCCGCGAATGGGGCGTGGAATCCCTGCCCAGCAAGAGGCCCACGGCGCCGGATCAGCGCCCGCAGACCGTGGACACGGGGCGGCCGGTGATCGAGAAGGAGACGAAGGTCGACACGGACGAGCCGCGGGTGGACCTGCTGTGGCCCAATCCGTTCGCTCATGAGCTGACCCTGCCGATGCAGGACAAGCGGGTGGTACGGCCCAGCCCGCCCGCCTCGGACGTGCTGGGGACGGCGCTGACGATCGCGCTGCTGGGGTCGGCGGTGCTGGCCACGCGGATCGTCCAGCAGCGGCGCCAGCGCACGGAGCCGGTGGAGTCGATCCCCTTCGAACCGGCGCGCGCCGGCAGCGGCCCCGGCGCCGGCAACGGCCGTCACCGCGTGGCCTGAGCGGCCGCGCACCCAAGAGCGGGCCCCGGCTCGCGCACCCAAGAGCGGGCCCGCGCCTGGTGGAACCCCCGCGCATCGAAAGCGGGGCCCCGCGACCCGCGCGAGACCCCGCAACAGCCTCGGATCAGGTGCCGACGGCGTGGACGCCGCCGTCCACGTGGACGATGTCGCCGGTCGTCGCCGGGAACCAGTCCGACATGAGCGCCACGCACGCCTTGGCCGCCGGAATCGTGTCCGACAGGTCCCAGCCCAGCGGGGCCTTCGCCGGCCAGCTGTCCTCGAACTCCTTGAAGCCCGGGATCGACTTGGCCGCCATGGTGCGCAGCGGACCGGCCGCCACCAGGTTGACGCGGATGTTGTGCGGCCCCAGGTCGCGGGCGAGATAGCGGCTGCACGACTCCAGACCCGCCTTGGCCACGCCCATCCAGTCGTAGACGGGCCACGCCTTCGTGGCGTCGAAGTCGAGGCCCACGACCGCCCCGCCCTCCTTCATGAGGGGCAGGCAGGCCACGGCGAGGGACTTGAACGAGTAGGTCGACACGTGCAGGGCCGTGGCGACGTCCTCCCACGTGGTGTTGAGGAAGTTGCCGCCCAACGCCGTCTGCGGGGCGAAGCCGATCGAGTGGACCACGCCGTCGAGGCCGTCCACGTGCTCGCCCACCCGCGCCGCGAGCGTGTCGAGCTGCTCGTTGTTCTGGACGTCGAGCTCCAGCACCGGCGCCGGCGCCGGCAGCCGCTTGGCGATGCGCTCGACCAGGCTCAGCCGGCCGAACCCGGTGAGCACCACCGTGGCGCCCTCCTCCTGGGCCAGCTTGGCCACCGAGAAGGCGATCGAGGCGTCGGTGAGCACGCCCGTCACGAGGATCCGCTTGCCTTCGAGAATTCCCACGTCAGTGCCCCATTCCGAGTCCGCCGTCGACCGGGATCACGGCCCCGGTGATGTAAGAGGCGTCGTCGCCGGCCAGGAAGCGTACGACGCGTGCCACCTCCTCGGGCGCCGCCTGGCGGCCGAGGGGGATGCGGGAGACGATCGCCTCCTGGTCGAGGTCGGCCGTCATGTCGGTGGCCACGAAGCCGGGCGCGACCACGTTGACCGTGATGTTGCGCGAGCCGTACTCGCGGGCCAGGGAGCGGGCGAAGCCGACCAGCCCGGCCTTGGAGGCGGCGTAGTTGGCCTGACCGGCCTGGCCGGACAGGCCGACCACCGAGGAGATGAGGACGATCCGGCCGCGCTTGAGCTTCATCATCGGGCGGATGGCCCGCTTGGCCACGCGGTAGGCGCCCGTCAGGTTGGCGTCGATGACGTCGGTGAAGGTGTCTTCCTTCATCATCGCCAGCAGCGTGTCCTTGGTGATGCCGGCGTTGGAGACGAGGACCTCGACCGGGCCCTGCTCCGCCTCGACCTTGTCGAACGCGGCCTCGACGTCGGCCATGCTGGTGACGTCGCAGCGCACGCCGAACAGGCCCTCGGGCGGCTCCCCCGATCGGTAGGTGACCGCGACGGCGTCGCCGGCCGCGGCGAGTTCACGGGCGATCGCGAGGCCTATGCCGCGATTGCCCCCGGTGACGAGTACAGAGCGTGCCATGGCACCAGACGCTATCTCCTACCGGCGGGTATGCGGTTGTCCGGGTGGCACAAGATCACAGGGTTAGGATCGTGGACATGCGCCAGATCGATCCCGACTTCCTGGAGCTGCCGCTGCGGCAGCTGGCGGACGCCGCCCTGCAACGCGCCCGCGAACTCGGCGCCGAGCACGCCGACTTCCGGCTCGAACGCGTCAGAGCCGAGACGCTCAGCCTTTATGACGCCCGGCTCGAAGGCGCCATGGACGCCGACGACCTCGGCTACGC
Organism: Nonomuraea sp. NPDC051941; assembly: GCF_044593615.1. Taxonomy (NCBI): domain Bacteria; kingdom Bacillati; phylum Actinomycetota; class Actinomycetes; order Streptosporangiales; family Streptosporangiaceae; genus Nonomuraea; species Nonomuraea sp. NPDC051941. Next base: position 59,969 of record NZ_JBIUCF010000021.1, on the reverse strand, counting down.
CGTGCGTGTCGTCAAGGGCGGCACATGGGGGTTCGCGGCGGGCATCCACCTGACGCCGCAGGCCGCCGCGGCCGTGGCCGAGCAGGCCGTGCGGGTGGCGGAGGTGAGCGCCCCGATCAACCGCGAGCCCATCGAGCTGGCGCCCGAGCCGGTGCACGCCGAGGCCGTGTGGGTGTCAGAGTACGACGTCGACCCGTTCGAGGTCTCCTCGGCCGACAAGGTGAGCCTGCTGGCCGACTGGTCGGCCGGCCTGCTCAAGGGCGCCGACCACGTGTCGGCGCGGCTGCTGCAGGTCAAGGAGCAGAAGTTCTACGCCGACACGGCCGGCACGGTCACCACGCAGCAGCGGGTGCGGGTGCACCCGAAGCTCAACGCGATGAAGGCGCACGAGAGCGGCTTCGACGACATGTCGACGCTCGCGCCGCCGGTCGGGCGTGGCTACGAATACCTGACGGGCACGGGCTGGGACTGGCAGGGCGAGCTGGCCAGGCTGCCCGAGCTGCTGGCCGAGAAGCTGGCGGCGCCCTCCGTCGAGGCGGGCGACTACGACCTGGTCATCGACCCGTCCAACCTGTGGCTGACGATCCACGAGTCGATCGGCCACGCGACCGAGCTGGACCGGGCGCTCGGCTACGAGGCGGCCTACGCGGGCACCAGCTTCGCCACGTTCGACCAGCTGGGCGAGCTGGTCTACGGCTCGCCGCTGATGAACGTGACCGGCGACCGCACGGTCACGCACGGCCTGTCCACGATCGGCTACGACGACGAGGGCGTGCAGGGGCAGAGCTTCGACATCGTCAAGGACGGCATCCTGGTCGGCTACCAGCTCGACCGGCGGATGGCCCTGATGAAGGGGCTCGGGCGGTCCAACGGGTGCGCGTTCGCCGACTCGCCGGGGCACATGCCGATCCAGCGCATGGCCAACGTCTCGCTGGCGCCCGCGCCGGACGGGCCCTCCACCGACGAGCTGATCTCGGGCGTCGAGCGGGGCGTCTACATCGTCGGCGACAAGAGCTGGTCGATCGACATGCAGCGCTACAACTTCCAGTTCACCGGGCAGCGGGCGTACCGGATCTCCCACGGGAAGCTGGCCGGGCAGGTCAGGGACTTCGCCTACCAGGCGACCACGACGGACTTCTGGCAGTCGATGGAGGCCGTCGGCGGGCCTCAGACGTACGTGCTCGGGGGCGCCTTCAACTGCGGCAAGGGTCAGCCGGGCCAGGTCGCGCCGGTCAGCCACGGCTGCCCGTCGGCGCTGTTCAGGGGCGTGCGGATCCTCAACACCGTTCAGGAGGGTGGCAAAGCATGAGGCCGCAGGAGATGGTCGAGAAGGCTCTGGAGCTCTCGGCGAACGACGACTGCGTGGTGCTGGTGGACGAGGAGTCCACGGCCAACCTGCGGTTCGCCGGCAACACGCTCACCACGAACGGCGTCGCCCGCTCCGCCCGGCTGACCGTGATCTCGATCGCGGGGCAGAGCGTCGGGGTCGTGTCGCGGGCCGCCGTACGCGAGGATCAGCTCGCGGACGTGGTGGCAGCGGCCGACGCTGCCGCGCGGGAGGCCCAGCCCGCGGAGGACGCCCGCGCCCTCGTCGAGGGCGTGCCGCAGTCGCCGCACTGGGGCTCCGCCGTCGAGCCGACCGACATCGGGGTGTTCGAGGGGTTCGCGCCCGCGCTCGGCGACGCGTTCGCGGCGGCGGAGGCGGGCGGCAGGAAGCTGTACGGGTTCGCGGAGCACTCGCTGACCTCGACGTTCCTCGGCACCTCCGCGGGCCTGCGGCTGCGCCACGACCAGCCGACCGGGCGCCTGGAGCTCAACGCCAAGTCGGCCGACCTGAAGCGCTCGGCGTGGACGGGCGTGTCCACCGAGGACTTCACGGACGTGGACGTCGCGGCGCTCGACGCCTCGCTGACGCAGCGGCTGGAGTGGGCCAAGACCCGGGTCGACCTGCCGGCCGGGCGCTACGAGACGCTCCTGCCGCCGAGCGCGGTGGCCGACCTGATGATCTACCTGTTCTGGTCGGCGGGGGCCAGGGACGCGCTCGACGGGCGCTCGGTGTTCTCCAAGCCCGGCGGCGGCACGCGGGTGGGCGAGCGGCTGGGCACGCTGCCCGTCACGCTGTCGAGCGACCCGTCGGCGCCGGGCATCGCGTGCGCGCCGTTCGTCACGGCGCACGCCTCCAGCCGGGAGAGCTCGGTCTTCGACAACGGGCTCCCGCTGGGGCCGACCGGCTGGATCAAGGACGGGACCCTGGAGGCCCTGCTGCAGACCCGCTACTCGGCGGAGCTGAGCGGCCTGCCGGTGACGCCCGGGATCTCCAACCTGATCATGTCGGGCCCCGAGGGCGGCCGGTCCATGGAGGAGATGATCGCCTCCACGGAGCGCGGGCTCCTCGTCACCTGCCTGTGGTACATCCGTGAGGTCGACCCGCAGACGCTGCTGGTGACCGGGTTGACCCGGGACGGGGTCTACCTGGTCGAGCACGGGGAGGTCGTGGGCGAGGTGAACAACTTCCGCTTCAACGAGAGCCCGGTCGACCTGCTCGGGCGGTTGACGGAGGTGGGCGCCGCCGGGCGCACGCTGCCCCGGGAGTGGAACGACTACTTCCAGCGCACGATCATGCCGGCGGTGCGGGTGCCGGACTTCAACATGTCCACGGTCAGCCAGGCCAGCTGACCTTCCCGGGCGCGGCCCCCGCCGTGATCAGCGGGGGCCCAGGAGGGCGCCCAGGGCGTGGCTGAGAGCCTCGCCGAGGGTCTTGGTGCACGCCTCGTAGCCTTCGTACGGGCCGCCGTACGGGTCGTACACCTCGGGCGCCCGCCGCGCGTCGCGCCGTTCGGCGGCCGACTCGACGATCGCCCGCGCCCGTTCGGCCGTGTCCGAGCGATAACGGCGGTGCCCCGCCCCGGTCGCCAGTTCGGCGAACTCCGGCAGCGTGAACGTCCTGCGCTCCGCCTCGGGGGCGATCCCGACGGCCACGGCCCGGTGCCCGGCCTCCATCGTCAGCAGCAGATCGGCCGAGCTGACCAGGTCGTGGTCCAGCATCCGGGCACGGTGCGCCCGGCCGTCCAGGCCCAGCCGGTCGAGGGCCGTGATCGCGTGGGGGGCCATCGGCCGGCCGACCAGCGCGCGAACCCCCGCGCTCCCCGTCGCCACGGGCAGGTGCGCGGAGTTGAGCATCGCCTCGGCGATCACCTGCGCCATGGCGGAACGGCAGATGTTCGCCGTGCACACCAGCAGGATCCGGAACTCAACACTCACACCGGCCAATCTAACCTCTCGCCTCCGGCGAGGGGCGGGGGGACGGCTCTCCGATCCCCGGGGCCCGCACGGCCCCCTACGGCCGTCAGGGAGCCGTACGCGGCCCGTTGAGGTGTTTTCGAGTCAGGCGTCCTCGAGGCGGAAGCCCACCTTCATGCCGACCTGGAAGTGCGCGACCTCTCCCGCGTCGATGTACCCGCGGATCTCCGTCACCTCGAACCAGTCGAGGTGACGGAGCGTCTGCGAGGCCCGTCTGATGCCGTTGCGGATGGCCTCGTCGACGCTCTCCCCCGACGTTCCGACGATCTCGGTCACCCGGTACGTTCGATCCGTCATCTCCACATCCTCCTTACTCAAAGGCCATGATCGCATGACCCCTGTTCCCGCACCGGGGCGCTGTCGCACCCGGCCTGTTCCAGGTCTACGGTGGAAGATATGAAGGGGTGGCGCAGGAGACCAGACGTCCACCAGGTCACGGACGCCAAGCCGTCGCTGACGGACGACATCCGCAAGCGCGAGATCGGCTACCTCATCAAGATGGGCATCCGGACGATCTGCCTGATCCTGGCGGTCGTGGTGCCGGTGCCGTGGCCGTACCGGCTGCTGTTCATCGCCGCCGCAGTCTTTTTGCCATACATAGCCGTAATCGGGGCCAATGAGAGAGGGAAGGCTGCCCCTCCGCCTACCTTTGACACCCCTGAAGCTAACCAAACCGAGATACCGCTGCATCGACGCGAGATCGGGTCGTGACTAAGTCTTGACGCATCCCACGGGTTGTAGGTGTACGCTTTAGGCAAGCGCTCCGGTCCCCCGTCGGAGTGCTGGTGCCGGCGTTCCGGGCCCCCGTCGGAACGCCGATGACGCGACGCCGGGTGGTTTGCCCCCGTAACCACCCGGCGTCGCCCTTTCCCGGAAGTTTTTGATCAGTTGGCGACGCCGGCCGCAGTCGGATAGGGCCGCTTTCCCGAAACCGTTTGCACTCCCTCCCGCCTCGTTATTCACAGGAAATCTTCAGGCGGGAGGGCGGCTTGACTTCAAGAGTTCGTTCGAGTGTCAGCTGTCTGTCAGCGTCTCGGCTGTGGCCTGTCCCCAGTTCTTCGCCAATGTGATCAATTTCGCCGCCGCGTCGTCGGGGGCGGTCCCGGCGCCCTGGGCGAGGCCGAGCAGATACGCCGTCAGGGGCGCGGCCGGTCTCGCCACGCCGTGGGCGACCTCCTTGGTGAGATCGAGAATCAGGTCACGGTCCACGGTGGCCGGGTCGATGCCCAGCTCCTTGCAGGCCAGGACAGTCCATTCGTTGAGCACGTTCATACGAGCCTCCTCCAGGTCATCCATTGTGTCGCAGTCGAACCAGGGCCTTCCCGGCAACGCCAGCCGTACGGCCGTGAGGGGGCCGAGCAGGCCCTTGAGTGAGCGGCCCGGGTAGGCGGCCAGGGCCCGCTTGAGCCGCGCCGTCGGCCACACCCCGGCCAGCCACTGCTCCCGCCCGCCGTCATCCACCATCACCACCCCACCGACCGGCCCCTCCTCGGGGGCCGGTTCTCGGGCATCTGCAGACGCCGGCGCCACGGCACCTCCCGCCGCCGCCCCTGCGACGTCCTGAGACATCGGTCGCGCCGCCTGGCCGGGCATCGACGACCGCCCAGCACGCTCGGACGTTGCCCGTGCCGCGTTCCCGGGCACCGCCTCAAGGACGTTGCCGGGTGTCGGACCTGCGACGTCACCGGGCGCCGACCGCGCCGTCTCGCCAAGCGTCGGGTGTGCGGGGGTGGCGGGCGGCTGAGGTGCTGGGTCTCCGGCCGTGGTGGTCGGCGGGGCGGGGTCGGCTGTGGTGTTGGGCGGCTGGGTTGTGGCGGCGTTCAGGAGGGCCGTGACGTGGGGGGCGGTGATGAACGGCAGGTCGCCCGCGAGCAGGACCACCCATGGGGCGGTGACCCCGTTCAGTCCTGCCGCCAGAGCCGGGACGGGGCCGCTTCTCGGCGGGTCCTCTCGGACGAACACCACGCCGGGGATCGGGCGCTCGGGGCCGACGACGATCGTCGTGCGGGCGTCCGCGACGGCCGTCACCACGTGCTCGACCAGGGATCTGCCACCCACGGTGAGGCCGGGTTTGTCCGCCCCGCCGAGCCGGCGCGCCTCTCCCCCGGCCAGGATCACCGCGTCGAAGGCCGGCCGATCCGGGCTCTCGGCCGAGGGCGCCACGCCGTCAGCCGCCGATGGCGGACATGGGCCGGGCCGGCTGGAGGAAGGACGGGTCGTCGATGCCGTGGCCGGCGCGCTTGCGTGCCACGGCGGCGACCCAGCGTTCGGCCAGTTCCTCGTCGGAGGCCCCCTCGCGCATGCGCGTCTTCAGGTCGGACTCCTCCCTCGCGAACAGGCAGTTGCGTACCTGGCCGTCGGCGGTGAGCCGTACCCGATCACAGGACCCGCAGAACGGGCGCGTCACCGACCCGATCACCCCGACCCGGCCGGGACCCCCGTCCACGAGGAACCGCTCGGCCGGCGCGCTGCCGCGCTCCTCCAGATCGTCCACCGTGAGCTCGAACCCGCCCGACAACCGGTCGAGGATCTCGTCGGCGGTGACCATGCCCTCGCGGGTCCAGCCGTGCTGGGCGTCGAGGGGCATCTGCTCGATGAAGCGCAGCTCGTAGCCCCGGTCAAGGCACCACCGCAGCAGCGGTACGGCCTCGTGGTCGTTGAGGTCGCGCATGAGCACCGCGTTGACCTTGACGGGACGCAGGCCCGCGTGGTCGGCGGCGGCGAGACCGGCGATCACGTCGGCGTGCCGGTCCCGGTGGGCGAGCCGCTTGAACGTGTCGCGGTCGAGCGTGTCGAGCGAGACGTTGACCCGGTCCAGCCCGGCGGCGGCCAGCGGCTCGGCCAGCCGGGCCAGCCCGATGCCGTTGGTCGTCAGCGAGACCTGCGGCCTGGGGCTCAGGGCGGTGGTACGGGCGACGATGTCGACCAGCTCGCGCCTGATGAGCGGCTCGCCACCGGTGTAGCGGACTTCGGTGATGCCCAGGCGTTCGACGCCTATGGTCACGAGGCGGACGATCTCGTCGGCGGTGAGGAGCTGCGCGTTGGGGAGCCAGTCGAGGCCCTCGGGGGGCATGCAGTACGTGCAGCGCAGGTTGCATTTGTCCGTGAGGGACACCCGCAGATCCGTCGCCACCCGTCCGAACGAGTCTCGCAACATGGGGCGTCACCTCCTGTTCGTTCGCCAGAGGGCCAGACTACGACGCCTGTCCGGCGACGCTCAAAATCACTCCTTCACCGCACGACAACACTTTGCGCCCTAGATCGATTCCACACGAACAGCCCAGAACCGCGAGAAATGCCGCACGCGGCCGGTGTCAGCGGGGTCATCCCGCCGCCTCGTACCATGCCTCGCGGGCGTTCATCAGTTCGGCCAGGTGGTTTCTCGACCACTCGCAGCCGGCGTTCATGGGTTCGATGAGGCTGCGGCCGAGGTCGGTCAGCTCGTACTCGACGCGCGGCGGGATCTCGTCGTACGCGGTGCGGGTGAGGAAGCCGTCGCGCTCCATGGCGCGCAGGGACTCGGTGAGGACTTTCGGGGTGATGCCGCGCAGCGTGACCTGGAGTTCCTTGAAGCGGCGCGGGCCCGATTCCAGGCAGCGGATGAGCTTCGCGGTCCACTTGTCGCCGATGCGGATCGGCGCGACTACCGGAGGGCATCCGGTGAACATGTCCGGATCGAGTGGCTCGGCCATCCCGACATCGTAGGTAACTATCGTTGCGGAAAGCGATATCTCGCCCTTTACCGTCTCCGCTGAGTGGCCGGGGATGCCGGCCCAGGCAGAAAAGGGGTGTGGTGAAGGTGAGCAAGATCGTGGTGTTCGGTGCCGGTGGGCGGGCCGGAGTGCGGGTGGTCGCGGAGGCGGTCGGACGGGGGCACGAGGTGACGGCCGTCGTCCGGGATCCCGGGAAGTACGCGGGTGTGTGGGGTTCTTCCGGGGCGGGTTCGTCCGGGGCGCGGGTGCGGGTGGTGGCCGGGGACGTCACCGACCTTGCGGGCGTGGCGGAGGTCGCGGCGGGGCACGACGCGGCCGTTCAGGTGGCGGCCCGGCTGGACATGTCGTCGGAGGAGTTCTACACGGCGGCGGCCCGGGCGCTGGTCGGCGGGCTGGGGCAGGCCGGGGTGTCCCGGCTGGTGGCGGTCGGGATCGGGAGCCTGCTGGAGGTCTCGCCGGGGGTGCGCCTCGTGGACACGCCGGACTTCCCGGCCGAGGCGCGGGCGTTCTCGCTGGGGCATGCGGCGGAGTTGGAGGTGTTCGAGAAGTCGGGGCTCGACTGGGTGGTGCTCGCGCCGCCGCCCGTGCTCCTCGATGAGTCGGCGTCCCGGACCGGGCGTTATCGGATCGGGGGCGGGGAGGTGCCGGCGTTGGAGCCCGTGTTCTCGTTCGCCGATCTGGGGGTGGCGGTGGTGGACGAGGTCGAGCGGCCCCGGCACCACCGCGTCCAGGTTGCCGTGTCGTACTAGCCTCCGCCGGGTTGTCGTGCTTCCGGGACGTCTTCGCCGCGCCGCCGCTTCCGGACCGCGCGGGTGGCAGGGCGTCCTGGGGCAGCCCGGGCGATGGAGCGTCCTGGGGACGTGAGGTCTTGCGGCGGGGAGTGTGGGGCGGGTGGGAGGTTGGGGGAAGGGGTGGGAAATGGGAAACGCCCGGCCTGGAAAGGCCGGGCGTTTCGGGGTGGATCAGCGGCGGCCGACGACCTTGACCCAGTCCTTGCCCTCCGCCGGGGAGAGCGAACGGGAGCCCTCGAAGACCGCGCGCCACGTACCCGACTCACGGGCCGGAACCCGCGTCGAGAAGTAGCCCTTGCCGCTGGTCCTGATGGTGTCCACGTACTCCCAGCGGCCGCTGCCGTCAGGCTGGAAGAGGATCACGATCCGCTTCCAGGCCAGACGGTGCCAGCGCTCCGAGTCCTTGCAGTAGTCGGCCTTGTGCACCGACACGAAGCCACTGATGTAGTCCTCGTCGCACTGCACGGAGAGCTTGCCCTCGAGAGTGATGGGCCGGCCCCGCCATGCGGGCTCGGGGTTCGCGTCGAACTGCAGGCTCGTGTAGCCCGCGACATCCGGGTCCAGGCCCGGGTCCGGGTCCGCGAGCGCGGGCGAGGCGGCGGTCGCCACCATCGTCGCGCCCAGGGCGGCAGCCGCCAGGCCGGCGGCTAGACGTCGCATCTTCAAAATGGAATTCCTTCCCCGTCTCGGACACGGCCCCAAGTCGGGGCCATGTCAACGCCAATGACGCGTAAGGGTAAGGAAAAGTTGTAGTAAAGCTGATCACAATTCCGCAACAGCGGTTTAAGGCCGTGCTATAGGCATCTTTTCGGCTATTGCGTAATTTGTCGGGACTTGGAGGCGTCTGAGGCGTAGTGTCCCGTTCCGGGATAGCGGACGCGCCAGAGGCCACCCGAGCGGCCCGCGACCGTCGCCTCGAAGGTCCCGGAGGCGTCCGTCGTCGTCTGCCCGATTCGCTCCCAGGCCGAGGACTCGTCGCCGCGCCACAGGATCTCCAGCCCCTGCCTGGCGAACGGGCCGTAGTCGGTGTAGCCGCGCGGGTCCACCCGCCTGAGCGAGCCGCGCAGGCGTACCAGGTCGGAGCCCTCCAGCTTGTCGGCCCGGACCGACGAGAGCTTCGTGTCCCGCCTGAACTGGAACGACGCGTACTCGGTGACCGTCGTCCCGCCCGCTCCCCTGGCGGTGGCGGTGATCGTCCAGGTGCCGGTCGGGTAGTAGCGGTTCAGCTGCTTGTCAGGGAGGAAGCGCCAGGTCTCCCAGCCGTTCGCCATGCGGGCCGGCGGGCCGGATCCCGGTCCCGCGGTGCGCCAGGTCAGCTGCGGAGGGGTGCCCTCCAGAGCGTCCTCGGCCAGTTGCGGTGGTTGCGCCGCCGGAGCGACAGCGGGCGCCTGAACGGGAGCGGGTGCGGGGGCCTGAACGAGTGCAGGGGGCTGAACGGGTGCGGGCGCCGGGGCGGGTGCCACGGGCCGGACACCCGGTCGGGGCTGGTTCGGTAGTGCGGGCCGGACGCCCGGCCGGGGCTGGTTCGGCAGTGCGGGCCGGACGCCCGGTCGGGGCTGGTTCGGTAGTGCAGGCCGGGCCACCGGTGCCGGACGGGGCGCCGTGCCCGGTGCCGGACGGGCCACCGGTGCGGGCCGGGGCGCGGTGCCCGGCGCGGTGCCCGGTGCGGGGCGGGTGCCGACGGAGCCGCTGGTGGGGGCGGGGCCGGAGCCCACCGAGCCGGTGTCGGGGGCGGGCGCCGGAGCCGGAGCCGGGATCGGTAGCTTTTCGGTCAGTACGGGGCCAGGTGGGGCGCCGGGTTCGACTTTGACGGTGACGCCGCCCTGGCCGCGCACGCCTTTGGCGACGACGTCGACCACCAGGCGTACGGAGTCGTTCGCCCCCACGATGGGTTCGGCCGGACGGACGGTGATCGCGCGGATGACGGGCTCGGTCGCGACCGGGGGGGCGGGCACGGTGAGCGGCCCGGCCGCGAGCGAGACGAGAAGAAGGCTTCTGGTCATGATCGAGACGGTAGGAACCGCCCGGTAATGGCCAGGACCTCGACACACGCCACGAATGGCAAAACCGGGATCAGCCGGAGCAGGCGAACCCCGCCGAAAGTGCCCTAACGCGGCCCGCTGTAAAGGCCCTCGATGACGTCGGCGTATTTCGCGTGGATGATCCGCCGCTTGAGCTTCAGGCTCGGGGTGAGCTCCTCGGTCTCGGCCGTCCACTCGGTGCCCAGCAGCGCCCACTTCTTCACCTGCTGCACCCTGGCCAGCTTGGCGTTGGCGGCCTCGACCGCCGTCTCCACCTCCTTCATCACCTCCGGGTGCTCGGCCAGCTCCGCCAGCGAGGCGAACGCGATGCCGCGCGCCTGCGCCCAGCCCGGCGCCACCTCCCCGTCGAGCGTCAGCAGGGCCACCGGGTGCGGCCGGTTGTCGCCGTAGGCGAGGGCCTGGCCGACGAGCATGTGCTCCTTGAGGTGGTTCTCGATCTCGGCCGGGGAGATGTTCTCGCCGCCCGCCGTGATGATCAGCTCCTTCTTCCGGTCGACCACCCGGTAGAAGCCGTCCTCGTCGACCGTGCCGATGTCGCCGGTGTGCAGCCAGCCGCCGTCGTCGATGAGCTCGGCGGTGGCCTCGGGCCGGTTGACGTAGCCGCGGGTGTTGAGCGGGCTGCGGGTGAGGATCTCGCCGTCCTCGGCGATGCGGATCTCGACGCCGGGCTCGGCCCTGCCGACGGTGCCCAGGCGGTAGCGGGAGGGGCTGTTGCCGGTGAACGCGCCGGTCGTCTCCGTCATGCCGTACACGTCGATGACCTTGAGCCCGAGCCCGGCGTAGAAGTGCTGCACCTCGGCGGGCAGCGGCGCGGCGCCCGTGGCGGTCCACTCGGCGCGGTCGAAGCCGATCATGCCGCGGATGATCGACAGCAGGGACGCGTCCGCCTGCTCGTAGGCCGCCTGGATCTCGGGGGTGATCGTGCGCCCGTACTGGCCGGCCTCCACGTACGCGGCGCCCGCCCGCATCGCCTGGCGTACGGCGGCCTGCTGCTCCTCCGGCTGGGTGGCGAGCACGGCGAGCAGGCGGGCCATCATCTTCTCCCACACGCGCGGCACCCCGAAGAACATCATCGGCCTGACCTGCCCCAGCGTCTTGCCCAGGTTGGCCAGGTCGGTGCAGAAGTGCACGTGGGAGACCTTGACCAGGGGCAGGTAGAGGCTGAGGATGCGCTCGGCGATGTGCGCGTACGTGAGGTAGGAGATCTGCGTGCCCCGGACGGGCAGGTTCGTGATGCGGTCGGTGGCAGCGACCTCGTAGAAGACGTTCGCGTGGGTGAGGGGGACGCCCTTGGGCATTCCGGTGGTGCCCGAGGTGTAGAGGACGGTGACCACGTCGCCGGGGGTGACCGCGCTCATGCGGGCCTCGACCTCGGCCGGGGCCGCGGCCAGGCGCGCGCGGCCCAGCTCCAGGAAGTCCTCCCACGACATGAACCGCTCGTCCGCGGGCGCCCCTTCCAGCATGATGATCCTGCGGAGCCCGTCGAGCTGGGACAGGACGGGCTGCCAGCGGGCCAGCTCGGCCGGGCCGCCCAGCACCGCGTACCTGGCGGCCACGTCCCCGGCCACGAACGCGATCTGCTCGGGCGCGAACGTCGAGTACACCGTGCAGCCGACCCCGCCGGCGTGCACGGCCCCCAGGTCGGCGAGCACGTGCTCGCTGCGGTTGACCATCATCACCGCCACCGACTCGCCGGGTTCCAGCCCGAGCGCGACGAAACCCGCGGCGATCTCCAGCACCCGCTGCCGCGCCTGCGCATAGGTCAGCGTGGTCCAGCCGTCCCCGTCGGGGTCGGAATAGGCGGGGGCGTCGGGGTGCTGCTCGGCGGCGTGCCTGAGCCGTTCGCAGACGGTACGGCCGGCGATCTGCCGCTCGATCTCGGCCCGGACTTCGAGGTCTTCGGCCATGGCGCGCGCCTCCAGTCAGTGTTCACTTGCGTGAGTGGCCTGCATCGCACCACACCAAGGGGGTAGCGGCAAGAGCCTGAGGAGAAAGACCCGCGTCCTTCACGTAGAGTAATCGACCGGGTGCGCAAAGGGGGCGGCACATGAGCGGCAGGACGTTCTTCGGGCATCCCTGGGCACTGGCCACGCTGTTCGGCACCGAGATGTGGGAGCGGTTCAGCTGGTACGGGCTGCGGGCGATCCTCGCCACGTTCCTGGCCGCGTCACCGGCGCAGCACGGCCTGGGCCTGTCGCAGGAGACGGCGCAGGCGGTCGTCGGCGTCTACGGCGCGCTCATCTACCTGGTGGCGCTGCCCGGCGGGTGGATCGCGGACCGGATCCTGGGGGCGCGCAGGTCGGTGTTCTGGGGCGGGTTCGTCATCATGCTGGGGCACATCAGCATGGCCCTCCCGGTGTCGTCGCCGTACTTCGTGTGGCAGGGCCTGCTGCTGATCATCGCCGGCACCGGCCTGCTCAAGCCGAACATGTCCGTCATGGTCGGACGGCTCTACCCCGAGGGGGACGACGCGCGCAGGGACGCCGGGTTCTCCCTGTTCTACATGAGCATCAACCTGGGCGCGTTCTTCGCGCCCATCGTGGTCGGCTGGCTGGCCACCGGCGACCGGTGGCACCTGGGGTTCGGCGCGGCGGCCGTCGGGATGGCGTTCGGCCTGGCCCAGTACATCCGGGGCGGCCGCCACCTGCGGGGCATCGGCGAGCGGCCGGTCCACGTGCAGCACCGCCTGTTCTGGCGGGGGGCGGGGATCGCGGCGGCGGCGGCGATCGCGCTGGGCGCGTGGGCGGCGACCGGCACGCTCACGGTCGACCGGCTCACCGTGGCGATCACCGTGGTCATCCTCATCGTGCCGGTGGCGTACTTCTCGTACCTCATGCTCGGCAGCCACGACCTGACCGAGGACGAGCGGATCCGGATGAAGGCCTACATCTGGCTGTTCGTGGCCGCGTCCGTCTTCTGGATGATCTACGACCTGGCGCCGAGCAAGCTGCTGTTCTTCGCCAGGGACCACACCGACCTGTCGCTGTTCGGCATCCCGATCCAGCCGGCCACGACGCAGTCCTTCAACCCGCTGTTCATCATGATCTTCGTACCGGTCTTCGCCGCGTTGTGGGTGCGGCTCGGGACGCGGGTGAGCACGCCGCAGAAGTTCGCGTTCGCGCTGATCGTCATAGGGTTGAGCTTCGTGGTCATGGCCGTCGCGGCGGCGCTGGCGGGGCCCGGCAGGGTGTCGGTGTGGTGGCTGGTGCTCGTCTACCTCATCCAGGTGTTCGGGGAGCTGTCGCTGAGCCCGGTCGGGCTGTCGGTGACGACGAAGCTGGCGCCCGAGGCGTTCAAGGGGCAGATGCTCGGGGTCTGGTTCATCTCGCTGTCGGTGGGCGACGCGGTCGGCGGGCAGACGGGGCGGCTCGGCCGGGTGCTGTCGGATCCGATGTACTACCTGGTGCTGGCGGCGATGGCGATCGTGGCCGGGATCGCGTTGTTCATGTTCGCGCGGAGGTTGCGGGTGATGATGGCCGAGCACCACGAACCGGTCATACGGTAAATATTCCGACGTGTCTGAAATTCTCGACCTTGTCGGCATCTTCGTCTTCGCGTTGACGGGCGCGCTCATGGGCGTGCGCAAACGGCTCGACGTGGTCGGGATGGTGGTGCTGGCCGAGATGACCGCCCTGGGCGGCGGCGTCGTACGCGACCTGATCCTCAACGTCCGGCCCGCCGCCTTCCAGAGCCTCGGGTACGTGCTGGTGCCGGTGGCCGCGACGGTGATCGTGTTCTTCTGGCATCCGCACGTGGCGCGGGTGATGCCGCTCATCCTGGTGCTGGACGCGGCGGGGCTCGGGCTGTTCTGCGCGGTCGGGACGGAGAAGGCCCTGGAGTACGGCCTCGCCCCGCTGCACGCGGCGCTGCTGGGGGTGGTGACGGGCATCGGCGGCGGCATGCTGCGCGATGTGCTGGCCGGGGAGATCCCGACCCTGCTGTACGACCGCCAGCTGTACGCGGTGCCCGCGCTGCTGGGGTCGGGGGTGATGGCGGCGCTGTCGGCGTACGGGCTGCACGGCTGGCCGGCCACGCTGGCGGCGGCGGTGCTGGCGTTCGGGCTGCGGATCATGGCGATGCGCCGCAAATGGCGCGCCCCCTTGGCCCGGGGCTCCGGCGAATGAGGCGCTCGAATTGCGGGAAAGCAGACGACGTCGCACGCTGGAAGCGACTAGCTGAGGGAGGTGACACAGAGCGTGGCGAAGACGATACGCATTGACGACGTCCCGGACGAGACGTATGAGGCGCTCCGCATTCAGGCGGAGGCCGAAGGCCTCACGGTCGCCGACTATCTCCGTCGCCAGCTGCGGCTCATCACCCGCCCGACGACCGCCGAGGTCATCGAGCGAGCGCTTCGGCGGTCGCGGGAGAACGGCCCGACCAACGACGACATCCTCACGGCGATCCACCAGGGCCGCGGCGCATGATCGTGGTCGACGCCTCGGCCTGCGTCCACGCCCTTCAGGCCGAGCGACCCGCGGGGTCGCTGCACGCTCCCACGCCGCTCGACTCGAATTCCTGAGCGCCCTGCCCGGGCTGGTGATGAGCGGCAAGCTCCCCATCGACCGGGCCTCTGGCCGAAGCTCTCGGATGCACGCTGGTCACCACGGACGCCAAGTTGCGGTCCGCGTGCGGGCATCGGGCGGAGGCCGAGGTTTACCCCCTCACACCATCGCGATGAGCGCGTCCACGGGGCGGCGGGGGCCGGTGGGGCCGTGGTCGCGGGCGGCGCGGATGCGGGTGAGCGCTTCCGTCAGGACCTGGGGCGGCTGGGTGTAGGGCAGGCGGAGGTAGCCCTCCAGGGTGCCCTCCAGGCCGAACCACGGGCCGGGCGCGAGGCGTACGCCGTGGTGGGCGGCCGCCTCCGCGAGCGGCGTGGCGCCCGGGCCGTTCAGGCGCACCCACAGGGTGCCGCCCCCGCGCGGCACCGTGAACGTCCACTCGGGCAGGTGCTCGCGCAGCCCCGACACCAGCGCGTCGCGTGAGGCGCGCAGCGTGCGGCGGCGCTCGGCGCGCGTCTCCTCCAGCCGGTCGAACAGCCGCGCCACCACGAGCTGTTCCAGCACCGGGCTGGCGATGTCCACGGCCGCCCGGAACATCGCCAGCCGCCGGGCCAGCGCGGCCGTGGTGCGGACCCAGCCGATGCGCAGCCCACCCCACCACAGCTTGGAGGCCGAGCCGATGCTGATCACCCGGCTGTCGGTGTCGAACGCCGCCGCCGGCGAGGTCCGGGGCACCTCGTCCAGCGCCAGCTCCGACCAGGTCTCGTCCACCAGCAGCACCGTGTCCGTACGCCGGGCCGCGCCCACGACGGCGGCGCGGGTGGCGTCGTCCATGAGGGCGCCGGTCGGGTTCTGGAAGTCGGGCATGAGGTACGCCAGCCGGGCCCCCGACTGGCGCATGGCCCCCGTCACCAGGTCGGCCTGCCAGCCCTCGTGCGAGATGCCGACCGGGACGATCCTGGCGCCGCGCTGCCGGGCCACGTCGATGGCGTGCGGGTATGTCGGCGACTCCACGAGCACCGGGTCGCCCGCGCCGACGAGCAGGCCGAGCACGAGCTGGATGGCGTGCTGGGAGCCGGTCGTGACGAGGATCTGCTCGGGCCGGGTGGCCAGGCCCCTGGCGGTGTAGTGGGCGGCGATGCGCTCCCTGAGCACGGGCAGGCCGATGGGGTCGTAGCCGTTGCCCATGCCGTACACGGACAGGTCGTCCACCGCCTCCAGCATCGCCTGCCGCAGGGCCGACGGCGCGGGCGGGGCGGCGCACTGGAGCTGGACGAGGCCGTCGCCGTCGGTGCTGAGCCACGGGTTGTCGGCCGTGGTGGCCGGGTCGGGCAGGGCGGTCCAGCTGCCGGAGCCCTGGCGGCTCTCCAGGTAGCCGCGTTCGCGCAGCAGGTCGTAGGCCGAGGTCACGGTGGTGCGGCTGACCTTGAGGGTCTCGGCCAGGTGGCGTTCGGCGGGCATGCGGACGCGTACCGGGATCTGGCCGTCCATGATGAGGACGCGCACGCCGTCGGCGAGCGCGCGGTAGTACGGACGCGCCGCCGGGTCGATCTTGATGAGCCGCGCCACCTGGGCCGCCGACAGATGCCTCATAAGGCCACTTTTCGTGATTGGCTCTGTTTTGGCAAGTCGGTTGGATGCCAATCTGTGGCCACTATGAGTGAAGCGACCGTCCCCCGGCTCAGTTCGTCCCTTCCCGCGCGCCTCGTCAGGCTGTACGGCGGGCTCGCGCTCTACGGCGCCGGCATCGGCCTCCAGGTCGAGTCCGGGCTGGGCAACGACCCGTGGGACGTGTTCCACCAGGGCCTGGCCCTGCGGACCGATCTGTCCATCGGGACCGTCATCATCGGCATCGGCGCCCTGGTGCTGCTGCTGTGGATCCCGCTGAAGCAGAAGCCCGGACTGGGCACGGTCAGCAACGTCGTCTTCCTGGGCCTGTTCGCCGACGGCGCGATCTTCCTGCTGCCCACCCCGTCGCACCTGGTCCTGCAGGGCCTGTACGTGGTGCTCGGCGTCGTCGCCATCGCCCTGGCCACCGTGCTCTACATCGGCGCCGGGATGGGCCCGGGCCCCCGCGACGGCATCATGACCGGGCTGATGCGGCTCGGCCTGTCGGTGCGGCTGGGCCGGTTCCTCATCGAAATCACGGTCCTGGCCGCCGGCTGGCTGCTCGGCGGCACCGTGGGCGTGGGAACGCTGGTGTTCGCGCTGGCCATCGGGCCGTTGACCCAGCTGTTCACCCGCTGGTTCCCCCTGACGTGATCCCGTGAGGGGGTCCGGGCATGACGCGACATGATCGGACCCCCTCACGGGATCGCCCCTCCTCCGAGTAGCGTCTAGGCATGCGGATCGAGGACTACGCCCTCATCGGGGACATGCAGTCGGCGGCTCTGGTGGGCCGCGACGGTTCGATCGACTGGCTGTGCCTGCCCAGATTCGACTCTCCGTCCTGTTTCGCGTCGCTGCTCGGCAGCGAGCGCAACGGACACTGGTGGCTCGGCCCCACGGGCCGCAGACCGGCCACCCGCCGCCGCTACCGGCCCGAGACGCTCATTCTGGAGAGTGAGTGGGACACCCCGACGGGCACGGTCCGCGTGATCGACTTCATGCCGCCGCGCGACCGCAACCCCGACGTCGTGCGCATCGTGGAGGGCGTCTCCGGGACCGTGGAGATGTCCACGCAGCTGCGGGTGCGCTTCGACTACGGCCGGATCGTGCCGTGGGTGCGCCAGAGCGACGGCCACCTGCAGGCCATCGGCGGGCCCGACTCGGTGTGGCTGCACTCCCCCGTGCCGCTGAAGGGCGGCGACTACGCGCACCGGGCCACGTTCACGGTCAAGGAGGGCGACCGGTTTCCGTTCGTCTTCACCTGGCACCCCTCGCACGAGCCGATGCCGCCGCAGATCGAGGCCGACACCCAGCTGCGCGAGAGCGAGGCCATGTGGGCGGAGTGGGTCGCTCGGTGCACCTACCAGGGCCCGTACCGGGACGCCGTGGTGCGGTCGCTGATCACGCTCAAGGGCCTCACCTATGCCCCCACCGGCGGCATCGTCGCCGCGCCCACCACGTCGCTCCCCGAGGACGTGGGCGGGGTGCGCAACTGGGACTACCGCTTCTGCTGGCTGCGCGACGCGACGCTGACGCTCGACGCGCTGATCAGCTCCGGCTACCTGGAGGAGGCCGCCGACTGGCGCGCGTGGCTACTGCGGGCCATCGCGGGCCGGCCCCAGGACCTGCAGATCATGTACGGCGTCGCGGGCGAGCGCCGGCTGCCCGAGCTGCGCCTCGAATGGCTCGACGGCTACGAGGACTCCCGGCCCGTCCGCATCGGGAACGAGGCCGTCAAGCAGCTCCAGCTCGACGTGTACGGCGAGGTGATGAACTGCCTGTTCGTCTCGCGCACGCGCGGCCTGTCACCCGACGACCGCGCGTGGACCATCCAGCGGGAGCTCCTCGACTACGTGGAGGACCACTGGGACGAGCCCGACGAGGGCCTGTGGGAGGTGCGCGGACCCCGGCGGCACTTCGTGCACTCGAAGGTGATGTGCTGGGCGGCGCTGGACCGGGCGGTCAAGTACGTGGAGCGGTTCGGCCGCACCGGCCCGGTCGACAAGTGGCGCACGCTGCGCGACGTCGTCCGCGCCGAGATCCTCTCGAAGGGCTACGACGCGCGGCGCAACACCTTCACGCAGTCGTACGGGTCGTCGGAGCTGGACGCGTCGCTGCTGATGATCCCCATGGTCGGCTTCCTGCCGGCCGACGACCCCCGGGTGGTGGGGACGGTGGCGGCCATCGAGAAGGAGCTCATGTCGGACGGGTTCGTGCTGCGCTACCCGCTGGCCGCGGACAACGACGTGGACGGCCTGCCCGGCGGGGAGGGGGCCTTCCTGGCGTGCAGCTTCTGGCTGGTGGAGGTGATGGCGATGCAGGGCCGCAAGGAGGAGGCGAAGACACTGTTCGAGCGGCTGCTGACGCTGCGCAACGACGTGGGGCTGCTGGCCGAGGAGTACGACCCCCGCTACAACCGGCTGGTCGGCAACTTCCCGCAGGCCTTCAGCCACGTCCCCCTGATCCACGCCGCGCGCGCCCTGTCATAGCGAGGGTCGTAGCGGGGCCTACGGGCCGGTGAGGCGCCGCTCGCCGGCCGTGGTGATCACGAACACCTGCCAGTTGTAGTAGGCGTAGTAGTTCCTCGGGTCCCGCTTCATCTGGCGGGCGTGCAGGAGGATGGCGTTCACGTACGCCCGGGAATGGTTGTACGCGTACAGCGCCCGCCGGTAGTCGCGGGGCGCCCCCGAGGCGCGCAGGTAGTTGGCGGCGCCCATGACGGCGTCGCGCGGGTCCTGCACGTCGCCGCCCAAGCCGTACGCCTTCCAGGTCCCGGGCATGAACTGCATGGGCCCCTGGGCGCCGACGTGGCTGTCCGACTTCACCCGGCCGAACTTGGTCTCCGCGAACATCACCGCCGCCAGCACCTCCCACTCCACCCCGAACTTGCGCTCGGCCTTCTTGAAGTGGCCGAGCAGCTCGGCGGCGGGCGGGGCGGGCTGGACCTTGAACGTGGCCGAGGGCTTGATCGGGTGGGCCAGGGAGAGCAGCCCGCGGATGGCGGCGGTGTTGTCCTTGGCCTGGGCGGCCAGGCCGGACGGCAGGCGCGCGAAGGCCCGGGCGGCCACCTCGGGGTGGCGGGCGGTGTAGCGGTAGGCGCGCTGCTGGTGAAGGGCCAGGAGCTCGACGTCCCGGGGCGGCTTGCCGGTCTTCGGCCAGGCGTCGATCGCGGCGTTGAGCGCGGCGCTGGTTCCCTTGAGGGCGGCGGCCAGCCGGGCGGGGTCGCCGGGGATCTTCTGGTCGGGCGCGGGCAGCGTCCCGCCCGCCGGCGGGGTGGACCCGGACGGGCTCGGCGCAGTCGGGCTCGGCGCGGGTTGCCGGCCGGCCGCCGAGGCCGCCGGGGCCGGATCGCCGCAGGCGGCCGTGCCGAGGAGGGCGGCGAGCGCCATCGCGGCCAGGGCACGGGCGGGGCGGCGGTGATGATCGTGGCGTTCCTCCATGGTCGGCCAACCTACCGGGTACGGCCCGCCCCCGGCGCCAGGCGGGCCCGGACACGCGCCCGGCCTCACCGCTGATCGGGGCCGCTCGCGCGCGGGCGGCGGCTTATCCGCGCCGCTGGTCGGGGCCGCTCGCGCGCAGGGCCCGGGGTGAGGCGCCCAGCTCGCGCCTGCAGGCCTTGTTGAACGCCTGCAGGTCCGGGATGCCCACCGCCGCCGCGATCGCCGGGATCGCCAGGGTCGACTCGCGCAGCAGGTGCAGCGCGCGGGACAACCTCCTGCGGCGGATGTACGCGACCACCGTGTGCCCCGTCTGGGCCCGGAACAGCCGGGTGAGGTGGTTGTGCGACACCCCGGCGGCGCGGGCGATGCGCGGGACGGTCAGCGGCGCGGCCAGGTCCGCGTCGATGTACTCCATGGCGGCCGCCACGACGGCGTGCGCGCTGCCGGCGACGGGCAGGTTCGCGATCCGCCAGAGCACCGTCCACACCTCGGCCGACGCCCTGGCCCTGGTGTCGGGGACCGCCGCGATGGCCTGCCGCAGGGAGGCGGCGATGAGCGGCGCCTGGTCCCCCGCGTCCCGCATGACGGGCACGACCCGCCGCTCGTCGCCGCCGGGCAGCCTGAAGTGCGCGTACAGGTGCTCCGACCTGCCCCGGTAGTGGTAATGGACCTCGGCGCCCGGCGGGATCAGGCTGACGTGGCCGGGCTTGATCGCGTGCACGGTGCCGTCGAGCACCAGCTCGGCGGCGTACGCGTACAGGTGGAGCTGCCACAGGTCGGGCAGCCGGAACACGTCGTGGGCGCTGACCACGCCGTGCACCGCCGCCCCCGCGCCGGCCACCGCCGGCGGGTCCGAGAGCGTGATCGTCACCTGCCGCACAGGGATCTGTTCTACCGCAGCGGGGGAAAATGGACCAGTAGTTGATGATTACAACCCACGACATAGCGGATGTCCGGTTCTAACTTCGAGGCATGCGAACCACTTTGCTGACCTCCGCGCAGGTCGCCGGATTCGTGGCCGCCGGCTATCTGCGGCTCGACGGGATCGTCCCGGACGAGCTCAACGACCAGGCGATCGACGTGCTGGAGGCGGGCATCCCGCGCCCGCCGTACGGCACTCCGGTCACCCAGGCCTACCCCGAGGGATCGTTCGCCCGCCGCCTGATCGAGCTGCCCGCCGTCGCGGGCGCGCTGCACTCGCTCGTCGGCCCCGACCCGACCGTCGACCACCACGCCGTGCACGTCCGCGAGCCGCACAACGGCCACGCCCAGCCGCTGCACGCCGACGCCATCATCGACACCCGCATGGACGCCTTCGACGTGCAGCTCATGTACTACCCGCGCGAGGTGACGGCCGACATGGGCGGCACCCTCGTGGTGCCGGGCAGCCACCTGCGCCGGATCAACGAGAGCGACACCGGCCGCTACCAGAACCTGCGCGGCCAGACCCGGCTCACCTGCCCCCCCGGGACCGTGATGCTGCTCCACCACGGCATCTGGCACGGCGGGCGGCGCAACGACAGCGACGTCCGCAGGTACATGTTCAAGATCCGCTTCAACCCGACCGTGCCGCAGGTGCGGCTCTGGGACACCTCCGACCTGGACGATCCCGCCGTCCTGGCCGAGCTGGACCGGCGTTTCCCCTGGTACGAGCAGGCGACCGGGCGGTTGGAGGTCCACAACCGGGTGCGGATGTGGCGGGCCCTGACCAACGATCCGTCATTCGACGTCGAATACTGGACGACTCGCGTGAACAACCGCCCCGGGAGGGTCGCATGAAGCAGCAGGTGCTCGTTCTCTACCTGGCCACCTCCGCGCTCGACGCCCAGGTGGTGGGCTGGTCGCGCTACGACGGCACCGGGCGCACCGAACCGACCGCCGGTGACGGGGACGAGCCGCCGTACGAGACGGGGGTGGAGGCGTTGCGCGACGGGTGGCGGCTGTTCCAGGCGTCTCAGCTCATCCCGCCGTATCCCGGGCACGAATATGACACGTCGTTCATGAAGCACGAGTTCTTCTTCGAGAAGATGTCGTAAATCCGGACGTACGGCCTTATCGTGTGATCGCTCGATCTGGCCCGAGGAAGGAGCGGGATGCCGGACCTGCGCCCGCTCCGGCCGAGCGATCCCGAGCGGATCGGCTCGTACCGGCTCGTCGGCGTGCTCGGCTCCGGTGGACAGGGCGTGGTCTACCGGGGCGTCGGCGACGACGGGCGCGAGGTCGCCGTCAAGGTCCTGCACCTCGCCCACGAGGAACACGAGGACGTCACCAAGAGCTTCCTGCGGGAGGTGGAGGCGGCGCGGCGGGTGGCCGCCTTCTGCACGGCCGCGGTGCTGGACACCGGGATGGCGGACGAGCGGCCGTACATCGTGAGCGAGTACGTGCCAGGGGACACGCTCCAGACACTGGTCCGGGCGTCGGGACCGCGGTCGGGCGGGGCGCTGGACCGGCTGGCCATCTCCACGCTGACCGCCCTGGCGGCCATCCACCAGGCGGGGATCGTGCACCGGGACTTCAAACCGGGCAACGTGCTGATGGGGCCGGACGGGCCGATCGTCATCGACTTCGGCATCGCCAAGGCCCTCGACGCGACGACCCGGACGTCGGTGCCGGTGGGGACGCCCGCGTACATGTCGCCGGAGCAGTTCAGGGGCGAGCGGGTGGGACCCGCGTCGGACGTGTTCAGCTGGGCGGGGACGATGGTGTTCGCGGCCACCGGGCACACGCCTTTCGCGGGGGAGACGCTGGCGGCGGTGGTGAACAGCGTCCTGAGCAGTACCCCGGACCTCACGGGGGTGCCGCCGCACCTGCTGGGGGCGATCGCGGCGTGCCTGGCCAAGGACCCGTCCACCCGCCCGGACCCGACGACCCTGCTCCAGCAACTCATCCGCCAGGCCGGCCCGCCGGCCCGCGTCCCCGCAACACCCCCCGCCGGCCCGCCCACCGGTCCGGCCCAGCCCGCGCCCGCCGGCCCACCCACCGGGGCGGGGCAGTCCGGTGTCGCCTGGGCGCCGCCCGCTGGAGCGGTCCCGTCCGGTTCGGCTCCTTCGGGGGCGGTGTCTCCGCCCGGTGGGGCAGCGCACGCCGGGCCTCCGCCTCCTCCCCCCGGGATGTGGCCTCCTGCCGGTGCTGAGCCCGTCTCCGGCTCCTCGGGCGTCCGGACGGAACCCCCTGCCGGGAACGCCGTTCAGACGGGCCCCGATGCCCGGAGCGGCGTTCAGACGGGGCCCCGCGCCGGGGCCGGGCCGGTGGCGGACGCGGATACGGCGACCGGGCGGGGCCGGGCGGTCAGCCGGCGGGCCGTGTTCGGCGGGGCCGCGGCGGCGGCCGCCCTCGCGGTGTCCGCCTTCACCGTCCTGCGCCCGAGGAACGACCCCCTCGACCCGGACGACCGGCGTACGGAGCAGCCGTCCACCGGAAGCCCGTCCCCCACCCCGACACCCACGCCGACGGCGTCCGCCGAGCCCTTCGGGACGCAGGTCGCGGTGTCCGCGCCCCTGCCCGAAGCGGACGGCGCGATCACGGCACTCGCCGCCGCGGGGAGCACCGTCGTGTGCGGGACCGCCAAAGGGGCGGTGTTCACGTGGGGCCCGGACCGGGCGGCCACCCGGCTCGGCGACGGCGGGGCCACGACGACGGAGGTGGCCGTCGGCGAGGTCGGCGGCACGCCGGTGATCGCCTCCGGGCACACCGACGGGCGGATGCGGCTGTGGAGCCCGACCGGCGAGAGCCTCGCCTCGCACAAGGTGAGCGACCCCGTCATCGCGGTCACCGTCACGGGCGCGGGCAAGGCGGTGGCGGTGTCGCAGAAGTACGACTCCATGAAGGACCTCCGCAGCGTCGTGCGGCTGTGGGACATCTCCACCGGCAAGCAGATCGGCCCCACGATCACCGACCACTTCCAGGGCATCAGAGGGCTGGCGTTCGGCCGGCTGGGCAAGGACGACGTGCTCGTCACGGGCGACGGCGGGGAGCGGGTCCGGGTGTGGCGGCTGTCGAACGGGCGGATGACGCACTCGTTCAGCACCGGGGAGATCGGCGGGATCGAGCGGCTGGCCTGCGGCGAGATCAAGGGCAGGCCCGTCCTCGTCTCGACCCACCTGGACGCGACCCTGCGCGTGTACGACCTGGCCACGGGCAAGCGCAGGAAGAAGTGGGAGTTCAGCGACCAGAGCCCGGACGACCGGGGCACCGTGGCTCTGGTCACCGGACGGTGGGGAGACGTGCCCATAGCCGTCGTCGCCCACGGTCCGTGGAACGACGAGTACGTCACCCGGGTCTGGAACCTGGACGACGGCGACACCATAGGAGCGCTCGACCTGGATCCCGGCGGAACGATCCCCACGCTGGCGCTGGCCGAACGGGGCGGCCACCCGGTGGTCGCCGACACGGGCGGAGAGCGTACCGTCCGGGCCTGGAGCCTCGGCCCCGCCTGACCGCCGCCTCACCCCGCCCCCGCCGGAAATCCGGAAATCCGGAAACCGGCGCGCGCAAGTACGCGCCGCACGCGTCGCGCCGGACACCGCCTTACGCCCTCCCGCCGCACCGGCGCCCGAACTTCCGGCGGGCCCGCCCGCCGGACCGGTGTTCCGGCCTCCGGCGGGTGCGGAGGCCGGAACACGGGGGGCCAGGCAGTGTTACGGGTTGGTGAGGCGGTTGATGAGGGCCTGGGCGTCGCGGGTCAGGATCGTGCGGGACGTGGAGTCGGGGACGTTGGCGTGCTTGCCCGCGGCCTTGATGAAGCGCTTCAGCGCCTCGATCGCCTGCCCGGGCCTGCCGCGCTTCTCGTGCCACTCCGCCGCGTCGAGTTGCTCCAGCAGCTCCCGAGCGCCTGCGGCGGTCACCGTGCGCGCCTTCTTGAAGTGCGCGATCAGCGCGCGCACGTCACCGTACGAGGTCGTCGTCGAGAACGTGACGGTCGAGGTCACCGTCCGCCCCGCCCGGTCCGTCGCCGTGGCGACGAGGGAGTGGTCGCCGAGGGGCAGGGTCCAGAGGCGTACGGGCGCTCCCGAGGGAACCGCGGTTCCGTCGAGCTTGGCCGTGGCGCCCTCCACCCCCGAGACCGCGTCCGTCGCCGTCAGGACCGGGGTGACGGTGCCCGAGTCGCCGTACGGCTTGGCCTCCACGCCGGTGACCGTCAGCGCCGGGTCCGATTTGTCGATCTTCACGGTGACCGTGCCGACCTGGGAGACGTTGCCGCCGTTGTCGGTCGCGCGGTAGCGGACCTCCTTGGCGCCCTCCGCGCTGAGCGTCACCGGGTTGGCGGCGTTCGCCCAGGTGGTGCCGCCGTCGAGCGAGTACTGGCGACTGGCCACCGTGCCGTTGTCGGTCGCGGTGACGGTGAGCGTGACGTTGCGGGTGTACCAGCCGTTCGCGCCGTCGGGCGAGGCCGGGTTGAGCGTGGCCGTGACGGTGGGCGGGCTGGTGTCCGCGACACCCCCGCCCTGGAAGGTGAACGCGTCCACGTCCACGCCGCCGGTCGAGGTGACGTACAGCCGGCCGGTTCCCGCGGGCGGGTCGGCGAGCGCGGTGGTGATCGTCTGCCAGCCGTCACCCGGCGGGATCGTCACCGTCGCGAACGGCGCGGCGGTGGGCGACTTCCAGCGCAGGGAGAGCGTCCCCGCGCCCGAGGCCTTGGTCTGGACCCCGGTGATGCCGGTGAAGTTGACCGGGTCGTAGGCGAGCCAGTCCCCCGCGTCGAACGAGGTGATCTTGAACTTGCCCGACGCCCCGTCGTCGGCGGTCCTGGTCACGCCGCTGCTCTGGTCGGCGTGCTCGGCCTGCGCGAGCTTCGGGTTGAGGGTGAGCGCGGCCTCGCCGAGCGCGCCGGGGATGCCGTTGGCGCCGTTGTCGCGGTAGTTCACGACGACCACGCCGTAGATGTTCTCCGTCTCGCCGTGCTCGGGCGCGTTCGCGGGCGTCGGCCAGGCGCCGGTGCAGCCGGTGCCGGTGGTCTCGGGGTGGGCGTGCACGTCGTGCCCGAGACCGAACGTCCACTGCATGCGCGTGCACACCGGGCTGTCGCCGTCCTCGGCGTCATGCACGGCGATCTTGTACGGCACCGCGTTCCCCCAGTCGAAGAACCCGCCGTCCGGCGGCGTCTGGACGCTGACCTCGGGCGCGGTGTTGCCGACGGTGATCTCGGCCGAGGTGAGGCCCGCCCGGCCGCCGGAGTCGGTGACGCGCAGCCGCGCCACGTACTGCCCCAGCTCGGTGTAGGTGTGCGTGGCCGTCGCCCCGGTGGCGTCGAACGTGCCGTTCCCGTCGAAGTCCCACTCGTACGTCAGCGTCCCCGGCTCGGCGTCCCTGGACGACGACGCGTCGAAGGCGACCGTGAGCGGTGCCTGGCCGCTGGACGTCTTGTCCATGGTCATCCTGGCCTGGGGCGTCTTGTTGTCCGGGGTGTAGTCGATCCGGTAGAGCCCGGCGTCGGGGTTCGCGCGGAAGAACCCGTCGCCGTACTCCAGCACGTACAGGGACCCGTCCGGTCCGAACTCGATGTCCATCGGGCTGTCGGTGATGGGCTGCGCGGCGTCCCGCAGCTCGGCGTTGGGCAGGAAGTGCTCCAGCTTGGTGACCGGCCCGTCCGGGTACGTCACGGTGAACGCCGCCAGGTAGTCCTGCGAGAACTCGGCGAAGAACGCCTTGCCGTCCCAGTACGCGGGCAGCTTGCCGGGCGCCGGGTTGTCCGGGTCGTAGTGGTAGATCGGCCCGCCCATCGGCCCCTGGCCGCCCTGCGGGTCGAAGTCCACGAGCCCGGCCCACTCGGCCGGCTGGTGGGTGTTGTTGTCGCCGTAGTAGAGGTCGGCGGGGACGGCAGGCGGGAGCCGGTCGATGCCGGTGTTCCAGCGCGAGGTGTTCAGCGGCCCGGCCGCGCAGTCGAACCACGGCCCCGGCTGGGCGGTCTCGAAGTCCCAGTCGTTGTAGTTGAAGTTGTCGCCCGTGCAGTACGGCCAGCCGCTGTTCATGGGCTTGGTGAGCGGGGTGATGTTCCACTCGACGTAGCCGAGCGGGCCCCGGTTCGGGTCGGGGGTGCCGGCGTCGGGGCCGTAGTCGGCCCACGACAGGGTGCCCGTCTCCCCGTCCACGTCCATCCGGAACGGGTTGCGCACCCCGGTCACGAAGATCTCCGGCCGCGTCTTGGCCGTGCCCGGCGGGAACAGGTTGCCCTGGGGGATCGTGTACGTGCCGTCGTCCGCGACCTTGATCCGCAGGATCTTGCCGCGCAGGTCGTCGCTGCTGCCCGCGCCGCGCCGGGAGTCGAAGCCCGGGTTCATGCCGGGCGCGTCGTTGTTGGGCGCGTACCCGTTGGCGCCCGGCGCGCCCGCCGGGGTGTTGTCGCCGGTGGCGAGGTAGAGGTTGCCGTCGGCGTCCCAGTCCACGTCGCCGGCCACGTGGCAGCACTGCCCGCGCTGCGTCTCGACCTTGATGATGACCTGCTCGGTGGACAGGTCGAGCGCGTTGCCGGTCCACTTGAAGCGGGAGAGCTGGTTGTAGCCCTTCCACTGGTTCCAGTACGTCTCGTCGGCCCCGGCGGGCAGCGAGTTGGGCGCCGAACCGGTCGGCGTCGTCTCCGGGTACGGCGCCGACATGGTCTTGGGCGCGTAGTAGAGGTAGACCCAGTGGTTCTCGTCGAAGCGGGGGTCGAGGGAGACCGTCTGCAGGCCGTCCTCGGAGTTGTTGTAGACCGGGACGGTGTTGACGATCTTCGTGACGCCGCTGGCCGGGTCGGTCAGCCTGATGTCACCGTTGCGCGCGGTGTGCAGGACCCGCCGGTCGGGCAGGACGGCCAGGTCGATCGGCTCGCCCACGTTCTTGGTCAGCGTGATCTTCTCGTAGCTCGACCACTCGGTGGCCGGTTCGTGTGCCTGGGCGGGGCCGGGTAAGACGAGTGCGGTGGCGGCGAGGAAGAAGCCGCCGAGCACCGCGAGGGTACGCTGCATGGTGATGCCGCTCCTAGGACGAGGAGTGTCATGATCCGGGCCGCCACGCCTGCCGCTGCAACGGCAGGGATCGCGTGGCGGTCCGGCGTTGTGGTGGGGGTCAGCCGCGCAGGGCGGCCATGTTGCGGTAGCTGAGCTCGGCGTACTCCAGCGACTGGCCCGGGTCCGTGCCGGGCGCGTTGTCCTGCTCGTACATCGGGTTGTGCAGGCCTCTGGAGCGGAGCCGGCCGAAGAAGCGGGAGTAGTCGATGTCCCCGGCCCCGAACGGCACCATGTCGTAGCCGTTGGCGGTGCCCGGGTTGGCGGTGCCGTCCTTGGCGTGGAACAGCGGGAACCGCTTCTCCTGCGCCAGCACGGTGGCGAGCGGGTCGAAGACGTCGGTCTGCGCCGAGCCGTCGGGCGCGGTGTACGTACGGTGCTTGAACTGGGCCACGTGCGCCCAGAAGATGTCCATCTCGAAGTAGACCCGCCTGGGGTCGCTGATCCCGAAGAAGTACTCCAGCTTGCGGATGCCCGAGGAGCGGGTGGGCCGGCCCTGGTCGTCGAGCGGGCCGCTGTCGAGCAGGAACCCGTACGCCGCGTCGTGGTTGTGCGTGTAGAGCTTGACCCCGGCCCGGCAGGCGAGCTCGCCGAGCGCGTTCCACTTCTCCGCCGCCACGTCCCAGTCGGCCTTGTACGCGCTGCCCGTCGGGTCGGAGCCGGTGCCCACGTGGTCCAGGCCGAGGATGTTCGCGATCTCCAGCACCTGCTTGAACCGGTCGAGGTCGGCGGTGCTCAGCGGCCACGAGGCCGGGATGAAGCCGTGGTTGCCCTCGGCCCGCAACCCGTTGTCGTCGAGCCAGCTCCGCAGCAGCCGGGCGCCCTCGACGGTCTCCAGGTTCGCGCCGCCCTCGGCGTTGGCGTGCTGCCGGTACCCGGCGAACTCGACCTGCTGGTAGCCGATGCGCGCGAGCGCCTCGAACACGCGGCGGAAGCCGGACGGCAGGGTCGTGGACGCCGGGTCGCGGCCGATCGCGTCGCGGACGGTGTAGAGGATGATGCCGCGCTTGCCCGGCGGGATCAGCGGCCGGTTCCACCCGCCCTGGGCCTGCACGGGGTCGGCGGCGGCGGGCTGGGCGAGGGGGACGGCGGCCGCGGCGGCGATGCCGGCGGTGGCCGCGAGGAGGCGGCGGCGGCTCAGGCCGAACGTGCGGCGGAGCGCCTCTTCCTGCTCATGGAGCTGGCTCACGCGTGTTTCCCTTTCTCGAGGGACGCGTGCGCCGACCACGTCACGGCGTAACTGTGCCCGGCTCCACGAGCATGCCACCGCGCGGGGAGCCTGCGACGATCAATTGTTACTACGCCGCGCAGAAGCGGTCAATGGTGCCCGAAAGCCTGATCGATGGCGTCCGGCGCGAGCACGTGGTCGACGACCATGACGGCGGCTCCGACGACGCCCGCCCGGTCGCCGAGCCGGCTCGACCTGATGCCGAGGTGCTGGGTGGCCAGCGGGAGCGACCGGCTGTAGATCGTCTCCCTGACCCCCGCCAGCACCTGCTCGCCCGCCTCGGCGACGTCCCCGCCGATGACGATGAGCGAGGGGTTGAAGAAGTTCACGATCGAGGCCATCACGGCGCCGACCTCACGGCCGGCCTGCCTGACGAGCCGCGTGGCGCGCAGGTCGCCCGCGCGCATCAGCGCCACCACGTCCCGGCTGCCGTGCGCGTCGACCCCGGCGGCGCGCAGCTGCGCGGCCATGGACGCGCCGCCCGCGACCGCCTCCAGGCAGCCGGTGTTCCCGCACCTGCAAGGCTCCTCGGACGCCGGGACCCGGATGTGGCCGACGTCCCCCGCGGCGCCCTGCGCGCCCCGGTGCAGCCGGCCGCCGGAGATGATGCCGCAGCCGATCCCGGTGCCGATCTTGATGAAGATCAGGTGGTCGATCTCGGGTCCGGCGGCCCAGTGCTCGCCGAGCGCCATGATGTTCACGTCGTTGTCGGCCAGCACCGGCGCGCCGAGCCGCGACCCGAGCCATCCGGGCACGTCGAAGCCGTCCCAGCCGGGCATGATCGGCGGGTTCACCGGCCGTCCCGACGCGTGCTCCACCGGCCCGGGCAGCCCGACGCCGACCCCGCACACCTGGTCGAGGTCATACCCGGCGTCGGCCAGCAGCTCGCGGAAGGCGGTGGCGACCCACTCCAGGGTGGGCTCGGGCCCCCGGTCGACGGGCAGGTCTGCGGCCCGTTCGGCGAGGACGGTCATGCCGAGGTCGAGCACGGCCAGGCGGGCGCGGGTGGCGCCCAGGTCGGCCGCGAGCACCACCCGCGCGCCCTCGTTGAACGCGAACACGGCCGCCGGGCGGCCCCCGGAGGAGATCGAGTCGTCGGCGGCCACCACCCAGCTCCCGGCGATCAGCGCGTCGAGCCGCTGCGACACGGTGGACCTGGACAGGCCGGTGAGCTGGGCCAGCTCGCCGCGGGTGCGCGCCCGCCCGTCCCGGAGGATCGCCAGCAGCGCCCCCGCTCCGGCGCTCTGGCCGTTGGATCCCGTTGTCATGGGTACTACCTTACTTCGATGATCGGCCGACTTATGTTGACAGAAACGAAAAGCCCGATCTATCGTCGCGAAATATGTCGGACATATGTGGGCAACAGCCCACATATCGTGAGATCGTCCGGCAATTCCCGAGCTCCGGCCCGGGATCAACGCTCTACGCCTTGGAGGATTCGGTCCGGCCCTCGCCCGCCGTCGCGCCGAGACGCGGGCCCGCAGGGATGCCACCCGGCCGGATCCTCCACAGGGCCTGGTTCCGGCGATCCGGAAACCAGTGTTTCGGGCCCAGAATGCGAACCAGGCGCGGGAGCGCTCCCAAGCCTATCAGACCCCGCTTGAACTGCACACATGCCGATAAATTCCGAAATTTACCCAATTGAAGGGTGGCGAACAGCCGGGGCAATCACGTCGAGAGTGAGGGCTTGACATCCCAGGCAGGCCCGCCCGTGCCGATTCGCGAGTAAAACGTTCCAGATTTCCAGATACCTTGAAGCAAGGGGGATGAGCTGGACTTTTGCCCCTTCACTACGGTTAGTCAATAGGCCAGACAATTCCGGCGGGTCCGATATCTGGTATTGAGGCCACCATTGCGGGCGCAGGTGCCATACTGCGTTTGGGAGCGCTCCCGCGAGCGCGTTCCCCCATGACGCCCCTCCACGAGGACCGGCAGTGAACCATCCCGACCCCCTTCTCGACGCCCGGCGCCCATGGGCCGCGCACATCTGGTGGATCGCCCTGGCCATCGGGGCGGCCGGCTTCGCCTTCGTCTGGCTGGCCACCCCGCACGCCCGGGAGATCGGCGCCGCCTGGCAGCTCGTGGCCAAGCTGCTCGCCTTCGCCTTCCTGTGCTGCGCGATCGCGTTCTTCCCGTGGGTGTCGCCACGCCTGCACTGGCTGCTGTACGCCCCGTTCGTCTTCCTGACCGGTTACCTGATCCCGCGGATCAGCTGGTTCTACTACGGCGACGGCGCGCGGGCGTACGGCGACGGCTTCTACACCCATCTCTACCTGCTGCTCTACCCGGGGATCGTGCTCACCGCCGCCGCCGCGTACCGGATCGGCGGCGGCTCCCCCGGCCGCTGCCTGAAGATCATGGCCACGGGGGTGCTGATCGTGTTCTCGGGCTTCCTGGACGTGATGTGGCAGGTGGTCAACCCGGTGCCGATCCCCGAGCGCATCGACGCCCCGCACATCAACCTGTTCACCGGCGGGCCGATCACGTTCGGCGCGGCGATCTGGTTCACGCTGGCGCACGTCCCGCTGATCGTGGGCCTCAACCTGCTTCCCCTTGACCGCTGGATCGCGCGCCTGACGGGAGCCGGCGCGGATGCCACCCGGAGGAGGTGACCCTTGCCGAACGCGCCTGCCGCGGCGCCGCTCATCGACATCTCGGTGGCGGCGCCCGCGTACAACGAGGCGGACAACATCGCGGCCGCGGTGACGGAATGGCGGGACTACCTGGAACGTAACCCGGCGATCGGCGCCTGGGAGATCGTCGTGTGCGACGACGGCAGCGCCGACGCGACCGGGAGGATCCTGGAGGGCCTGCGGGCGGAGTGCCCGCGGCTCGTCGTCGTCACGTTCGAGCGCAACCGGGGCGCGGGTGCCGCCATCGCGGCCGCGATCGCGCGTACCCGGATGGACTGGGTCGTGCTGCTCGACTCCGACGGCCAGTTCCCGATCGCGAACCTGGACGGCTTCATCGAGCGCATCCGGGCCGGGGCGGGGCTCGCGTTCTCGGGCGCCCGGATCAGGAAGGCCGACAGCCTGCCGTACCGGTGGGGGTCGGCGGCCAGCGGCGCGGTCAGCAACCTGCTGCACCGCACCCGCTACCGCGACTTCAACTCGATCTTCAAGGTGGTGCACGGGCCGCTGTTCCGCGCGCTGCCGCTGGAGTCGGCCGGGATGAACTGCTCGACCGAGATCACCGCCCGCGTCGCCGAGCTGGGCCACGCGTGGGTGGAGCTGCCGATCGAGCACCGCGAGCGGGGCGGCGGCAGCCGGGGCTGGCGGTTCTGGCGGGGGGCGCGCGACCGGGCCCTGTTCGTCGGCTACCTCGGGCTGCGCCACTGGCTGCTGCGGCGCGGCGTGCTGCGGGTCCCCGCGGGCCACGAGGAGGTCCGGTGAGGGTCGCCATGTTCAGCGGCGGGCGCGGCGCGGCGGGGATCGCCCGAGCCCTGCTGGGGGTGCCGGGGCTGGAGCTGTCCCTGCTGATCAACGGGTACGACAACGGGCTGTCCACCGGCGCGCTGCGCCGCTACCTGCCGGGCATGCTCGGACCCTCGGACTTCCGTAAGAACCTCCTGCTCCACCTGGACCCCGGCGACCCCCGGCGCGAGCTGCTCGAACGCCGCCTGCCGGCCGGGACCACGGCCGCCGACCTGGCGCGGCTGGCCGACGGGCCGCTGGACTACCGGATCGCGCGGGAGCTGCGGGTGTTCGCCGGGCGGCTGCGCGCCGAGCCGGACGGGCTCGACCTGGCCGGCTGCGCGCTGGGCAACCTGGTGCTCGCGGGGGCGTACCTGCGGCTGGGCGAGGACTTCAACGCGGCGGTACGCGCGTGCGCGCACACGTTCGGGTCGCCGGCGCGGCTGCTCAACGTGACGGGCGGCGAGAACGCGTTCCTGGTCGCGCTCAAGGAGGACGGGCGGGTGCTGGCCGACGAGGCCGACATCGTCGCGCCGCAGGACGCGGTGGCCATCA
Source organism: Nonomuraea sp. NPDC051941 (assembly GCF_044593615.1). Classification (NCBI taxonomy): domain Bacteria; kingdom Bacillati; phylum Actinomycetota; class Actinomycetes; order Streptosporangiales; family Streptosporangiaceae; genus Nonomuraea; species Nonomuraea sp. NPDC051941. The sequence goes on along the minus strand of NZ_JBIUCF010000021.1, from coordinate 27,395 downwards.
CCGGGCTGTTCCTGCTGCGCGAGCCGCCCGGCCCGGACGCGCTCTCCGGGTCGCCGGAGCTGCTCGCGCGGCGCGCCGCCACGGTCACGCCCAGCCCCGAGGCGCTGGCGGCCGTCCGGGACAGCGACCTCATCGTGTACGGCCCGGGCACGCCGCACTCGTCGCTGCTGCCCAGCTACCTGACTCCGGGGCTGGCCGGGGCGGTCGCGGAGAGCCGGGCCGCGGCCAGGGTGTTCGTCGTCAACCTCGGGGGCGACCACGACATCCAGGGGCTGACCGCCACCGACCTGGTGGACCGCACGCTGGCGTACCTGGGCGACCCGGGCAACGAGCGGCGCACGATCACGCACGTGCTCAGCCGCCGGGGCGGGTCCGGGGGTCCCGCCGTGCCACTCGGGGTCGTGGAGCGCGGCTGCTGGGCGGGGGCGCGCTGGATCGGCGCGGACGTCGAGGACGCCGGGCGTCCCGGCACGCACGACGGCCCGCGCACGGCCGAGGCGCTGCGGGCCGTGCTCGGCGAGATCCCGCTGGCGCGGGCCGGATGAGCGGCCCCACGGGCGCCGCACCCGGCGCCGTCCAGAGGGCCCCCTCGCCCGGCGCCGTCCGGGGAAGCGCCGTCGGCGCCGGTGCGCCGGTCGCGGGGCCGGTCGCGGGGCTGGTGGCCGGGCGGCGGGTGTGGTTGTGCGATCTCGACGGGACGCTCGTGGACTCCTTCCCCGCGCACGAGGCCGCGTTCCGGCAGGCCGTCGCCGAGCTCATACCGGCCGCCCTCCCGTCCTTCCGGTACGCCGACCACGCGGGCGCGAGCACCGCCGAGGTCGCCGCGCTCCTCACCGGGGACCGGGAGGTGGCGGCCCGGCTGGCGCGGCGCAAGCAGGCGCTCTACCGGGAGTTCGTCGCGGCGGGCCGGGTCCGGCCGTTCCCGGGGGCGCGCCGGCTGCTCGACCGGCTGTCGGCGCGGGGACGGGTGGCGTACCTGGTCACCGCCGGCAGCCGGGGGTCGGTGGAGCGGGTGCTGGCGGGCTCGTCGCTGGGGGCGTGCTTCCGCGGCTTGCTCACCGCCGACGACGTGCCGGTGAGCAAGCCGGACCCGGAGTTCTACGGCCTGGCCTGCCGCCGCTGGGGCGTCGATCCGGCCGAGGCCGTGGTGCTGGAGGACTCCGCCCACGGGGTGGCCTCCGCCGTCGGCGCCGGCCTGGCGACGCTGCACGTCCACACCACCGAGCCCGCCCCCGGCGCGGTCGCGGTGCGCGGGCTGGAGGACCTCGTGTCCCTGCTGGAGGACAAGTGACTGTTTGTGCGGTGATCCCGGCGGCGGGGCGGGGGACGCGGCTGGGCCAGGGGGTTCCGAAGATCATGATCGAGGTGGCCGAGGGCGTCACCATGTGGCACCTGCTGCTGCGGCGGCTGCGGCCATGGACGCGGCACGTGCACGTCGTCGTCTCCCCCGACGGCGAGGGCCCGTTCCGGGAGCTCGCCGCCGGGGAGATCGCCGCGGGCGCGGTGTCGGTGAGCGTGCAGGAGCGGCCGACCGGCATGGGGGACGCGATCTTCGGCGCCGCCGCGCACTGGGCGGCGTACGAGACGATCCTGGTGGTCTGGGGCGACCAGGCCAACCTCTCCCCCGCGACCGTGCGCGACGTCCTGGCCGCCCACCCGGGCGAGGGGCTGACGCTGCCGCTGGTGCCGATGGCCGATCCGTACGTGGAGTACGAGCTGGACGGGGACGGGCTCGTACGCGTGCGGCAGTCCCGCGAGGGCGACGAGTGCCGTCCCGGCGGGCTCAGCGACGTCGGCGTGTTCTGCCTGGCCACCGGCGGGCTGCGGCAGGCGTGGGAGCGGTACGCGGCCGGGGCGGCGGCGGGCGCGGCCACCGGCGAGGTGAACTTCCTGCCGTTCCTGACGCACCTGTCGCGGGCCGAAGGGCGGCCGGTGACCGTCGTGCCGGTGACGGACCCGGCCGAGGCGCGCGGCATCAACACCCCGGAGGACCTGGAGTTCGCGCGGCGGGCGTACCAGCGGTGCGGGTCCTGAAGTCCCGCACGGCGCGCCTGCGCCCGGTGGCGGGGCCGACGCTGGTGAGCACGGTGGCCAGCGGCACGGCGGCGGCGACCACGCTGGTCATCGCGCGGGGTGCGGGGGCGAGCGCGTTCGGCCAGTTCACGGTGGTGCTGTCGATCGCGCTGATCGTCACCGTCGGGATGCTGACGAGCCTGCACTACGTGATGCTGCAGGAGCTGCCCAGGGCCGAGCCGGGGCGGCGGGCCGAGCTGGTGGCGACGGCGCTGCCGGCCACATTGGCGGTCAGCGCCGGGCTGGCCGCGCTGGGCCTGCTGGCGGCGCCGCTGCTCACGGCCGCGCTGAACGTGGACTCGCGCACGCTCGCCTTCGGGCTGGCGCTGGCGGCGTCGATGACGGTGAACCAGCTCACCGAGAGCTTCCTGCGCGGGCTGAAGCGCTTCGCCTTCGTGGCGGGGCTCAAGCTGGCGATCGCGGTCGTGTACCTGGGCTCCGCCGCATACTGCCTGCTGGTGCTGGGGATCAGGGAGGCCGAGCCGTACCTGGTCGCGCTGATCGCCACGAACGTGGCGTTCGCCGTGGCGGCGCTGGCGGCGGTGCGGGTGCGGCCGGGGCTCTGGTCGGCGCGGCTGGCCCGGTCGCTGTACCGGCACGGCATGTACGTGACCGTCATCGCCGCGCTCACCGGCGTGCTCTTCGGCGTCGACGTGATCTTCCTGAACCACTGGGCGGGCCCGGCCGAGGTCGGCGTGTACTCGGTCTACAACGGCTTCCCCAAGCGGCTGCTGGGCGTGGTGTTCACCGACGGGGTCGGGCTGGTGCTGCTGCCGGTGATGGCCACCATGGACAAGGCGCTGCTGATGCGGCGGATCGCCCGGCTGGTCCCGGCGGTCGCCGGGGTCACGGCGGTGTTCTCGTTCGCCGCGAGCACGGTGTTCTTCCGGGTGATGGGCGGCGAGTACCCGTACTCGCCGGGCCTGATGGCGCTGTCGGCGCTGGGCATCGGCGCGCACACGGCGTTCAACCTGTACTCGGTCGCCCTGTCCATGGACGGGGTGCGCGGGGCCAGGGTGCTCATCGGCTGCCTGGCCGCGGGGACACCGCCCGCCCTGGCCGTGCTGGCGGCCTGCATCCGCTGGCAGGGGCTGGCGGGCGGGCTCGCCGGCTTCGCGCTGGCCAACCTCCTCCTGCTGGCCGTCGTGGCCGTGGCGGCCGCCCGCGTCTACCGGAGCCCCCCATGAGAATCGCCTGCGTCGTCAACCAGTTCCCGCCGAACGTCACCGCCGGGCTGGGCAGGTACGCCGAGCTGATCACCCCGTACCTGGCCCGCGGCCACGAGCTGACCGTGTACACGCCGAACGACGGCCGCCTGCCGGTGGACGAGATCGTGGACGGCGTCCGCGTGCACCGGCCGCGCGGCTCCCTGCTCGGGGGAAGGCGGCTCAACCGCACCAGGCGCGCGGAGTTCCTGCTGCTCGCGCTGAACGTCGTGGTCAGCAACTGGCGCTACTTCCTGCGGCTGCGCCGCCGCCGGGAGCGGCCCGACCTGGTCGCCGTGCACGACTCGACGAACTTCCTGTCGGGCCTGCTCTGCCACTACGTGCTGCGGCTGCCGGTGGTCTTCCACGTGCACACCACGGAGTACGGCGTCGCGCCGCAGCGCAGCATCTCCGACCCGCTGAAGGTGTTCGCGGCGCTGGAGCGATGGCTGGCCCGGGTCGCCCGGCGGGTGGTGGTGGCCACGCCGGAGGTGCGCGACCAGCTCGTGGCCGCCGGCTGGGCCCGGACGCCCATCGACGTGGTGCCGCTGGGCGGGACGTACGAGGCGGTGCTCCCGTCGCTGGACCGCGACGCGCTGCGGGCCGGGGCGGCGGCCCTGCGCGGGCGGCTGGGGCTGGCGGAAGGGGACCCGGTGCTGCTGTTCGTGGGCAGGCTCGAGCGGCAGAAGGGCGTCTACCAGCTGCTGGAGGCGATGCGGGCGGCCGCCGGGGTGGTGCCGGGGCTGCGGCTGGTGATCCTCGGCGAGGGGGACGTCGAGGGCGTCGAGCGGATCGTCGCCGCGACGGGGCTGCGGGGGCGGGTGCTGGTCCCGGGGCGGTTCGTCGGGGGGCGGGAGCTGCTGGAGTACTACGAGCTGGCCGCGGCGTGCGTGTTCCCGTCGCTGTTCGAGCCGTTCGGGCTGGTGGCGACCGAGGCGATGGCGATGGGCCGGGCGACGATCCTGGGGGACGGCTTCTCCCGGGTCTTCCTCGGCCCGGACCCGGACCGGCCCGCGGCGTACGTCGTGCGGGCGGGCGAGCCCGCCGACATCGCGCGGGGCGTGATCGAGGTGATGTCGGACGCGGCGCTGCGCCGGGGGCTGGCCGAGCGGGGCGAGCGGTTCGTCAGGGAGAGCCTCAGCTGGTCGCGCGCCGCCGCCGGGACGACGGAGGTCTACCGGACGGCGGTGAAGGCAGGGCGGGAGCTCCGCTGACCACGTGTGCCGGACGGCCGGGTCATGCGGGTCATGCGGGGGCTCCCTTGAGCACACGCAGGGAGCCCACCGCGAGGCCGGTGACGAGCACCACGTGGACCGCCAGGTGGACGGCCATGAAGTAGGCGGTGAAGGCCGCCCCCCGCTCCCGGTGCACGAACCGCAGTAGCCGCGGATCGGCCACCACGAACCACCCCACCAGCGCGACCGGCACCGCGAACAGGCCGGGATGCACCAGCCCCAGCGGCAGGGACGCCAGCGCGAGCGCGCAGGCGAGGATGCCGGCCCGGCTGTTGGCGTTCTCGGGCCTGGCCGCGCCGCGCCTGGCCGTGGCCAGGGCGAGCGGGATCAGCGGCAGCGCGCGCCGCCACTGCTCGGCGAGCACCGGCAGGAACCGGTGCCCCTCGTCGTGGCGGCCCATCACCGCGTCGGTCAGCAGGATCCTGGTGCGCACGGCCAGGCGGCTGCTGTACTCCACGTCCTCGCTGTCGCGCAGGCCCTCGTCGAGCCGGCCCGCCTCCAGCCACACCGAGCGGCGGATCGCGGCCAGCGCGAACACGACGCTGTTGACCTCGCCGAGGTGCCTGCGCCGCCAGTGGACCTGGTGGAGCAGGCGATACCACTCGACCGGGCCGTCGTCGATGAGCGGCTCGGTGTCGTAGACGCCGTGGACGCAGCCGACCCCGGGGTCCTCCTCCAGGATCCGGACGGCACCCGCTACCGCGTCCGGGCGTAACGCCACGTCGCTGTCGAGGAAGAAGATCACGTCGCCGGTGGTGCTCTCCACCCCGGCGTTCCTGGCCGCCGAGACGCCGCGGTTTTCGGGGAGCCGGACGACCCGGCAGCCCAGCTCCTCGGCGATGGCCGGGGAGCCGTCGCCGCTGGCGTCGTCCACCACGACGATCTCGTCGGGCGGCCGGGTCTGGGACAGCGCCGACTCCAGGCACAGGCGCAGGGTCCTGGCCGCGTTGTAGCACGGCACGATCAGGGAAACTCTCGTCACGGGGGCCGCCCTTCGCGAGTCCTGGGACCTCCATGATCTCGCGGCCGGCCCCCGCGGCGCATCATCTCAGCCGGCCTCCCACAGGTCGCAGTTGTGCTCGGCGAGCATCGTGGCCAGCGGGACCGGCGTGGACTTCCCGCCCGCCCTCAGGGACATGACGAGGGAGGTCCCGTTGAAGGCCGGCCAGCGCGCCGAGTACGCGGCCCGCGGCTGCCCGGTGATCGTGAACGAGCCCCAGTAGTGCACCATGTCGCGGGCCAGCCGCCGCTCCGAGGCGTCGAACGTCGGCGCGATCGGGGTGCCGTTGTCGAAGCTCGGCCACAGGTAGGCCAGCTCGGCGGCGTGCCCCGCGCCCCACTCGTAGCCGGCCGGCTCGGGGCTCAGGCCGGGGCCGGTGCGGTGGTCGAAGCGGTAGCCGTACACGCGGGTATGGGTGGACAGGGCCTCGATGAAGCGCAGCGTCGGGCAGCCGCCGAGGCCGGCCAGGAAGCCGGAGTCGGTGAAGACGGCCGCCGCCAGGTACGCCGAGGTGAACTGGTCGGACTGCGCCGGCCACGGATACCTGGCCAGGACGGCGTCGGCGCGGTCGGGGAAGAGGCCGCGGACCCAGCCCTCGTACTGCTCCTTGGTCCAGCCGCGGGCGCCCTGCAGGAACGTGCGGCCCTCGTCGCGGTTGGCGCCGACGATCAGGGGGACCCGCTGGAAGCGGCCCGCCCGGACGGCGGTGTCGGGGTTCTCCGGCAGGGCGGGCGTGCCGTACAGGAACGAGGCGAACTGCGGCCCGTCGACCAGCTTGGCCGCGCTCAGCCCGCGCAGGCAGGCCAGGTCGGAGCAGCCGAGCGCGGTGGCGATGGAGGCGCCGGCCTGCTCGCCGTCCGCGTACGGGCGGCTGGTGCAGGACCCGCTCTGGATGATCGCGCGGGCGAGCAGCCCGGCCGAGGCGGGCGAGGCGAGGTTGGCGCAGACGGAGAAGCCGCCGGCCGACTCGCCGTCGATGGTGACCTGGCGGGGGTCGCCGCCGAACGCGGCGATGTTGCGGTGCACCCAGCGCAGCGCGGCCTGCTGGTCGGCCAGGCCGTAGTTGCCGGACGTGCCCGCTTCCGCTGCCAGCAGCGGGTGGGCCAGGTAGCCGAACACGCCGAGCCGGTAGTTGACGCTCACCACGACGACGTTCTCGAGCTGGGCGATCAGGGTGCCGTCGTGCTGGTTGGCCGAGCCGTTCTGCAGGCCGCCGCCGTGGATCCAGAACAGCACGGGCAGCCGCTGCCCGGCCTTCGTGCCGGCGGGGCGGAACACGTTGAGGTAGAGGCAGTCCTCGGTCTCGGAGCGGGGGCCGTTGGTGCTGGCGGCGGCGGGGCAGCGGTTGCCCCACTGGGACGCGTCGCGCACGCCCTGCCAGGCGGGCGCCGGCCGGGGTGCCCGCCAGCGCAGGTCGCCGGTGGGCGGGGCGGCGTACGGGAGGGCGAGGAAGCGGTCGACGCCGTCCGCGCGGGCCCCGCGTACGAAGCCGGTGTCGGTACGCGCCGTCGGCCGGTCGCCGCCGGACGCGGCGGCGGGCACGGGGACGGTGGCGACGGCCAGGGCCGCCGCGGCGAGCGCGATCAGTAATCGTCTCATCGGACTGTGACCTCCTGACGTAGACGCAGGTCCCTGGAAGAGGACCCGACGTGGACGGTACGGCGGCCCCTCGCGAGGGTCCATCGGCCGTCCGACCAGTACTGCAGTGCGCGCAGCGGCACCGTCACGGTGACGCGGCGCCGCTCGCCGGGCGACAGCGGCACCCGGGCGAACCCGGCGAGCGCGCGGGGCGGCATCGGGACCGGCGGGCCGGGCGGCGAGCCGAGATACACCTGCGGCACCTCCACCCCGGCGCGCCGGCCGGTGTTGGCGACCGTGAAGGACACGCTGAGCCCGCCGCCCGCGGCCCGCACCGACAGGCCGTCGTACCGGAAGCGGGTGTAGGACAGGCCGTGCCCGAAGGGGAACAGCGGCTCGATGCCGTGCGCGTCGTAGTGCCGGTAGCCGACGAGCACGCCCTCGCTGTAGTCCGCGACGCCGCCCACGCCCGGGTAGCGCTCGGGCTGCGCGGTCGGCACGTCCTCGGCCCGCACGGGGAACGTCACCGGCAGCTTGCCGCCCGGGCAGGCCCCGCCGAGCAGGAGCGTGGCGGTGGCGTCGGCGCCCTCCTGGCCCGGGTACCACATCTGCAGGATCGAGCACACACTCCGCACCCACGGCATGAGCACCGGGTCGCCGGTGTTGAGCACGACCGCGGTGCGGGCGTTGGCGGCGGCGACGGCCCCGATGACCGGGTCCTGGCTGCTCGGGAGGGCGAGGGCGGCGCGGTCGGCGCCCTCGGTGCCCTCGTTGAAGGCGAACACGAGCGCCGCCCGCGCCCCCTTGGCCAGCGCGGCGGCCTCGCGCAGCGCCTCCTGGCGGCGCTGCGGGGTGACCCAGGCCAGCCTGACCTGCAGCGGCGTGCCGGCGATGCCGGTGGCCGCGACGGTGACGGGCTTGGCCACCCCGGCTTCGAGGCGGACGGTCGCGCCGGCGTTCGTCAGGCCGCCGGAGGTCGCGATGAGGCTGCTGTTGCCGCCGATGAGGGCGCCGACCGAGCCGATCCTGACGCCGTCGAGGGTCAGCGAGATCGAGCCGTTGAACGACGGCACTCCGCCCGAGCCCTGGATGCGCAGGTCGTAGTCGCCGGTCGCGGGCGCGGTGAGCGTGCCCGTCCACGTCCACGACGAGCCGGCGGGCAGGGCGTCCGCGCCGGTGTGGTCGACCTGGGCGGCGGCCTGCGGGATGCCGCCCTGCTGGGCGCGCTGGAGCACCAGCGCGGAGGCGGGCACCGGGACCCCTTCCAGGTCCACGCCCGTGGCCCAGCGGATGCGGCTGCCCGGGCCGGCCTGGCGGCGCAGGGCGGTCAGCGGGCTCTCGGCGTTCGCGGGGATCACCCTGGCGCTGCCTCCGCCGCCCACCAGGGGGCTGGCCGCGGTGGGGCCGATGACGACCAGGTCGGCCAGGTCGGCGCGGCCCAGCGGCAGCAGGTCCCGCTCGTTGCGCAGCAGCACGGCGCCGGCCAGCGCGATCTCCTTCGCGGTGCGGGCGCCGCCCGCCGGGTCCGGGGAGGGCCGCGGCCGGCCGCCGCCGAGCAGGCCGAACCGGTCGAGCTGGACGAGGACGCGGCGCACCGCGGTGTCCACCACCGACTCGGCCAGCTGCCCGGAGTCGACGGCGGCGGCCAGACCCCCGTAGTTGACGCCGAAGGGCATCTCCATGTCCATCCCGGCGGTGAGCGCGGGCGCGCCGCTGTGCGTGGCGAACCAGTCGGACATCACCCAGCCGCCGAAGTGCCATTCGTCGCGCAGGATCCCGGTCAGCAGGTGCGGGTGCTCGGCGGCGTACACGCCGTTGACGTGGTTGTAGGCGGCCATGACGGCGCCCACGCCCGCCTGCACGGCGGCCTCGAAGGCCGGCAGGTAGATCTCGCGCAGGGTCCGCTCGTCCACCTTGACGTCGATCGTCTGGCGGGCGTTCTCGAAGTTGTTGGCCGCGTAGTGCTTGACCGTGGCGATGAGGCCCTCGCCCTGGATGCCGCGGATCTCGCCGGCGACGAGCGCGGCGGCCAGCAGCGGGTCCTCCCCGAGCGTCTCGAAGTTCCGGCCGGCCTGCGGCACCCGGACGATGTTGGTCATCGGCGACAGCAGGACGTCCATGCCCAGCGCGCGGCCCTCCCTGCCGATGACCGCGCCGAACCGCCGGGCGAGGTCGGGGGCGAACGTCGAGGCCAGCGCCACCGGCGCGGGCAGGGCGGTGGCGTTCGCCGTGACGCGCACCCCGGCGGGCCCGTCGGCCAGGCGGATCTCGGGGATGCCGAGGCGGGGCACGCCGGGCACGTACCCGGCCTGGCCTTTGGAGGCGGGGTCGGTGCCGCCGTGCAGCAGCGAGACCTTCTCCTCCAGCGTCAGCTGCCGCAGGAGCGCGTCGACATCCGTGCGGCGGGCGGTCCACCGTGAGGGGACCACGGCGACGGCGGCGGCCGCGCCGAGCAGCCGGGCCGCGTCGCGGCGGGTCAGCGACGGGTTGAGCGCTTCAGCCATGTGAACAGCTCCTTCGAGGAACGGGTCGACCGGCTGGGGGTCGCGCCCGCAACATATGAGCCGCGGAGAGGTTGCGTAACCGCGTTCTCCGTTGAACGGAAGACTTTTCAGAACGTCGTTCGGTGTGTTTCTGGATTGTTACCCATCGCAACAAACTCTGGGGCTTCGAGGGCTGGACCCGCAGGCAGCACGGGTTTACGTTGCCGCAAACAACATAAAAACCGGAACATCGCGGGGTGACAGGTCCGAACCGGGAGGCGGCGACCATGACCACAACCGACGACGGCCCGGCCGCGGCCACGATGCGCCGCGGCGTGCACGCGCCCGGCAGTGTCAAACAGCCGGCCAAGCAGCCGGCGGGCCGGACGGCTTCCGGAAGCGCGCGGCGGCCCGCCGGCCGGACCGTGACGAGCCGGGTCCTCAGCGTGCTCAGCGCGTTCTCCGGCGAGTGCCCCAGGCTGAGCCTGTCCGACATCAGCCGCCGCGCCTCGATGCCGTTGACGACGGCGCACCGACTGGTCAGCGAGCTGATGTCGTGGGGCGCGCTGGAACGCGACCGCGACGGCCGCTACCAGATCGGGCTGCACCTGTGGGAGGTGGGCGCGCTGGCCCCGCGCGGGCTGGGCCTGCGCGAGGCCGCCATGCCGTTCCTGGAGGACCTGTACGAGGTCACCCACCAGCACGCCCAGCTCGCCGTCCTGGACGCGCCCGACGTGCTCTACCTGGAGCGGATCTCCGGCCGGGACGCGGTCGGCGTGCGCAGCCGGGTGGGCGGGCGCTTCCCGGCGCACGCCACCGGAGTCGGGCTGGCGCTGCTGGCCCACACGCCGCCCGCGACGCAGGAGGCGTACCTGGCCGGGCCGCTGGCGGCCTTCACCGACCGGACCATCGCGAACCCCGGCCGGCTGCGGGGGGTGTTGGCCGAGGTGCGGCGACACGGGTACGTCATCAGCGACCGGCAGGTCACGCTGGACGCGGTGTCGGTGGCGGCGCCCGTGCGGGACGCGGCGGAGGAGGTGATCGCCGCGCTGTCGGTCGTGGTGCGGGTGGGCGAGCAGCAGCCGGGCGCGCTCGTGCCGGCCGTCGTCGGCGCCGCCCGCGGGCTGTCGCGCTGGCTGCAGTCGCACCCGGGGCGGCCCTGACGGGGTTGCCTTTCGCGGGTGTTGTGTGATGTGGTGCGGCTCGCTTTCCTCTTTCGCTCTGGAGGCTTGACCGTGCCGTTCATTGTGGATCTGACCAGCGGGAACGTGGAGAAGGAGCAGCACCCGGGCGAGATCGGCGGGTCCGTGCTCGGGCTGCGGCTGATGGCCGGGCGCACGCCCGCCGGGCTCGATCCGTACGATCCGCGGGCGCTGCTGTACGTGGCGGCCGGGGTGCTGGGCGGGACGGCGGCGCCGGGGCTGGCCAAGGCGGTGTTCCTGGCGAAGTCGCCGCTGACGGGGGTGGCCGGGGAGTCCCACGCGCTCGGGCCGTTCGCGGCGGGCCTGCGCGGGGCGGGCGCCAAGGCGCTGGCCGTCACGGGGCGGGCCGCGCGGCCGTCCTACCTGCTCGTCCAGGACGGACAGGTGTCCCTGCACGACGCCTCGGAGCTGCGCGGGCTGGGCACGGCCGCGACGACGGACGCGCTGCGGGCGCGGCACGGCCAGGGCGCGCACGTGGCGGCGATCGGGCCGGCCGGGGAGAACCTCGTGCGGTACGCGAGCGTGGTAACCGACTACGCCTACGCCGCCGGGCGCTACGGGCTCGGCGCGGTCTTCGGGGCCAAGAACCTCAAGGCCGTCGTGTGCGTCGGCGAGGCCCCGACGGAGGTTGCCGACCCCCGGGCGATCGCCGGGCTGGCCGCCTACTACCGCGACTCGCTGGCCACGAACCCGCTGGCGGCGATCCAGGCAGGGATGCCCGGCTTCGCCGGATGGGTGGGCGATCCGCCCGCCCCGGGGTACGCCGCGGTGCGCAACTTCTCGGTGACCGGCGCGCACGGGCTGCGGGTCCCGTCCGCGGCCGACTACGACGGGCGCGCGGTGGCGACCACCGGGGCCTGCCCCGGCTGCCCCAACGACTGCCTCAAGGTGTACGCGCCACCGGGGCTCGCCGAGCGGCGGACCGGCGGGCTGGGGCAGGAGGCGTTCCTGTCGCTCGGCTGGAACCTCGGGATCGACGACCTCGACACCGTGCTGGCCGCCAACGCCCGCTGCAACGACCTCGGGCTGGACCCGGTCTCCCTCGGCGGCACGCTCGCGTTCGCCATGGAGTGCGCCGAGCGCGGGCTGCTCCCCGGCGGGCCCGTGTTCGGCGATCCGGCGGCGTTGCCGGGGCTGATCGACGACGTGGCGGGGCGTACGGGCGGGATGGGCGACCTGCTGGCCGAGGGCGCGGCGCGGGCGGCCGCGAAGCTCGGTCCGGCCGCGGCCCCGTACGCCATGACCGTCAAGGGCGCCGAGCTGCCCTGCTTCGACCCCCGCGTCCAGCCGGGCATCGGCCTCGGGTACGCGATCGCCCCCGGCGGGCCGCGCTACGACGCGCTGGAGCACGACCTCGACTTCGACCCCGTGGCCGGGCTGGCCTACAGCTTCGGCGAGGCCAGGCGGATCGGGGCGGAGCCCGCGCCGGTCGCCGGGCTCGACGCCGAGCGGGGCCGGCGCACCGCCCGGCTGCTGCGGCTGTGGAGCGGGCTCGACGCGCTCAACCTGTGCGTCTTCGCCTCCTCCCCCACCCGCCCGCTGACCCTCGACCACCTGAGCGCCCTGGTCACCGCCGTCCTCGGGCGGGAGTTCACCCTGGACGACCTGCTGGCGGCCGGTCAGGCGCGGCTCGACGCGATGCGCGCGTACGCGATCCGCGAGGGCGGCGGTCCCGACGAGTTGCCGGCCCGGATGCACGAGGAGCCCGTCGCTGCGGGGCCCCACGAGGGCGCGGTGCTGGACCGCGCCTCGTTCGAGCTCGCCCGGGCCGCCTTCTACGAGGAGCTCGGCTGGCGCTGATTTCCCGAAAAACGCTCTTGTCCGGTTTGTGCGGTTCGCGTTATGGTCTGGTCAATCGTTTGAACGAGAGACGGGAGACCATCGGGGATGGCTGTCACGATCGACCTGGGCGGGCGGACTGCGCTCGTCACGGGCGGCGCGGGAGGGCTCGGGTTCGCGTGCGCCCGCGCGCTGGCCGACGCCGGAGCGGACGTCGTGCTCTCCGACCTGGAGGGCCCGCGGCTGAGCGAGGCGGCGGCCGAGCTGGGCGCCGAGGCCCGGCCGGCCGACCTCACCGACCCGGCGCAGGCGGCGGCGCTGGCGGGCGCCCGCGACCGGATCGACGTGCTGGTGAACTGCGCCGGGATCATGCGCACCACCCCGCTGCTCGACATCGAGCCCGGCGAGTGGCTGCGGATCGTGGACGTCAACCTCAACGCCACGTTCTGGCTCACCCAGGCCGTCGGGCGCGGGATGGCCGAGCGGGGCGGCGGCTCGATCGTGACGCTGGCCTCGGTGGCCGCCCGCTCGGGCCGCCCCAACGCCGCCCACTACTCCGCCACCAAGACGGCCCTGCTCTCCCTGACGAAGTCGGCGGCCGAGGCGCTGGCCCCCGTGCGGGTGAACGCCGTGTGCCCCGGCGTCTTCCTCACCCCCATGTGGGACGAGATCATCGCCGACCGCGACCGGCGGTTCGGCCCCGACGCGGGCGCCGGCTACCTGAAGGAGGTCAGCGAGCGCTCCCCGCTGCGCCGCCCCGGACGTCCCGAGGAGGTCGCCTCCGCGGTGCTCTTCCTGGCCAGCGACCTGGCGTCGTTCGTGACGGGCCAGGCTCTCAACGTCGACGGCGGACTGGAGATGAACTGACCGTGCGCCAGACGTTCAAGCTGCTGCCCGAGCTGTTCGGCGACGGCGCGATGACCGAGATCTTCTCCGCCGAGCGGACCGTGCTCGCCTGGCTGCGCACGGAGGCCGCGCTGGCCCGCGCCCAGGCCGAGGAGGGTGTGATCTCCGAGGCCGACGCGCGGGCCATCGAGGCGGCCTGCGTGCCGGCCAACATCGACGTCCGGCGCCTCTGGTCGGAGGCGGTCAACGTGGGCTACCCGATCCTGCCCCTCGTACGGATGATCTCCGCCGCGCTCCCCGAGGGGCCCAACGGCCGCGTCCACTACGGCGCGACCACGCAGGACATCATGGACACCGGCCTGGCCCTGCAGATGGGCGAGGCGCTCGACCACCTGCGGGCGCTGCTCGGCTCGTTCGGCGGCGCGCTGGCCCGGCTGGTGGCCGAGCACGCCGGCACCGTCGTCGCCGCCCGCACGCACGCCCAGCAGGCGGTGCCCACGACGTTCGGGGCGAAGATGGCGGTGCTGCTGGCGGAGGTGACGCGCCAGCGCGACCGGGTGGGCGAGGCGGCGCGGCGGGTGCGGGTCGTGTCGCTGTTCGGCGCGGGCGGGACGTCCGCCGCGATGGGCGAGCGCTCCAGCCTGGTGCGCGAGCGCATGGCCGGGGTGCTCGGCCTCGGCACCACCGAGGTGCCCTGGCACGTGGCCAGGGACGGCGTCGCCGAGTTCGGCGTGACCTGCGCGAGCCTGGCGGCCACCGCGGCCCGCTTCGCCCGCGAGGTCGTGGACCTGTCCAGGACCGAGATCGGCGAGGTGCGCGAGGCGGGCGGACACCACCGTGGCGCGTCGTCCACGATGCCGCAGAAGGCCAACCCGATCGGCTGCGAGGCCGTCATCGGCATGTCCGGCACGGCGGGCGCGCTCAGCTCGGGCCTGTTCCGCGCGATGGAGGCCGGCCACGAGCGGGCCGCCGGCGAGTGGCAGGTCGAGTGGTACGTGGTGCCGCTCCTGGCCGAGCTGGCCGCGGGCGCGCTGGCCACCGCCGCAGAGGTCGCCGCCGGGCTGCGGGTCTACCCGGAGGCCATGCGGGCCAACCTGGGCGCCGAGGGCGGGCTGATCATGGCGGAGGCGTACATGATGCGGCTGGCCCCGGCGCTGGGCCGGGAGCGGGCGCACGACCTGGTCTACAAGGCGGCGCACGAGGCCCGCGAGCGCGGGCGGGCGCTGGCCGACGCGCTGCGCGACGTGGCGGGACCGGACGATCTGGCGAGCCTGGGCGCGCTGCCCATCCCGCCCGAGTCCTACATCGGCGACGCCGAGGCGATCTGCGCCGCGGCGCTCGAAGCCTGGAGATGTGATGAGTGAACGCAGGCTCGCGGATTTGCTGGCCATGTGGCGGATCCGCGCGTTCGAGGAGAAGGTGCGCGACCTGCGAGCGGAAGGGCCGATCGTCGGCTCGGTGCATCTGTGCATCGGGCAGGAGGCCGTCCCGGTGGGCGCGTGCGACGTGCTGGAGCCGCACGACGCGCTGTTCGCGACCTACCGCGGGCACGGCTGGGCGCTGGCCAGGGGCGTGCCCGCGCAGGCGCTGTTCGCCGAGCTGGCGGGCCGGGCGACGGGCGTGAACGGCGGCCGGGGCGGCTCGGCGTACTTCACCGCGGCCGAGTACGGCTTCCACGGCGAGAACTCGATCGTGGGCGCGGGCGCGCCGATCGCGTGCGGGGCAGCGCTGGCCGGCCGGCACGACGGCTCGAACCGGGTGGCCGTGAGCGTCTTCGGCGACGGCGCGATGAACCAGGGCGCGGTGCACGAGGCGATGAACTTCGCCGCCGCGTTCTCCCTGCCCGTGGTCTTCGTCTGCGAGAACAACCGCTACTCCGAGCTGACCCCGATCGCCGACATGGTGCGCAACCCGCGCCTGGCCGACCGCGCCGCCGCGTACGGGATGCCGGGTCACCGCGTCGACGGCAACGACGTGGAGGCCGTGCGGTTCCACGTGCGCGACGCGCTGGAGGTGGCCCGCGAGGGCGGCGGGCCGACGCTGCTGGAGTGCATGACCGAGCGCCTGGTCGGCCACTACATCGGCGACGCGGAGACGTACCGGCAGCCCGGCGAGCTGGAGCGGATCGGCAGGCGCGAGCCGATCGCCCGGCTGCGCGAGGGCCTGCTCGCCGACGGGGTGCCGGCCGCCGACCTGGACGCCGTGGAGCGTGGGGCGCGGGCCGAGATGGCCTCCGCCGCCGAGCGCGCGCTGGCCGCGCCCCTCGCCGACCCCGCCACCGCAAGGGAGCACCTGTATGCCTGACCTGTCCTACGGCGAGGCCGTGAACGCGGCCCTGCACCGCCTCATGGAGGAGCTGCCGGAGACGCTGGTGTACGGCGAGGACGTCGCCGTGCCCGGCGGCGTGTTCGGCGTGACCAGGGGCCTGCGCAAGCAGTACGGCGACCGCGTGTTCGACACCCCGATCAGCGAGTCGGCGATCCTCGGCAGCGCGGTCGGCGCGGCGATGTTCGGCCGCCGCCCGATCGTCGAGATCATGTGGGCCGACTTCTCCCTCGTGGCGCTGGACCAGATCGTCAACCAGGCGGCCAACGTCCGCTACGTGTCGGGCGGGCGGCTGCGGGCCCCGCTGACCATCCGCACCCAGCAGGGCAACGCGCCGGGCGCGTGCGCGCAGCACTCGCAGTGCCTGGAGGCGCTCTTCCTGCACGTGCCGGGGCTGCGGGTGTGCATGCCGAGCACGCCGCAGGACGCCTACGACCTGCTGGTGACGGCCGTGCACGGCGACGACCCGGTGCTGGTGGTCGAGAACCGCACGCTGTACTTCGGCCCGAAGGAGCCGGTCAGGACGGACGGCCCGGTCCAGCCGATGGGCGGGGCGCGCACCCGCCGCGCGGGCTCCGACGTCACGCTCGTCACCTGGGGCGCGATGACGCACCGGGTGCTCGAGGCGGCCGAGGCCCTGGCCGGCGAGGGGGTCGAGGCCGAGGTGCTGGAGACGCCGTGGCTCAACCCGTTCGACACCGGGACCGTGATCGAGAGCGCGCGCCGCACCCGCAGGCTGGCCGTCGTCCACGAGGCGAACGTCACCGGCGGCTTCGGCGCCGAGGTCGTCGCCCGGGTCGCGGGGGCCGGGGTGGCGCTGGCCGCGCCGCCGATCCGGATCGGCGCGCCCGACGTGCGGATGCCCGCGGCGCCGGTCCTCGCGCAGGCTCTGGTCCCCGACGCCACGCGGATCATTCACGAAGTCAAACGTTTGACCGAAGCAGGAGCACCATGAAGAAGTCATTCCTCGTCGCCGCCGCCCTGATCGCCGGCGCGACGGCCTGCGGCGGCGGTTCCACCGGTGCGACGGGCACGAAGGAGTACACGATCGGCGTCTCCAACCTGGGCCTGAGCTTCCCCTTCCCGGCCGCCATCGGCAAGGGCGTCAAGGAGGAGGCCGCCAGGCTCGGCGTGCGGATCGTCGAGCTGGACGCGCAGGGCAAGGCCGACAAGCAGAGCAACGACGTCCAGGACCTCATCGCCCAGCAGCCCGACGGCGTGCTCATGCTGCCGGTGGACTCCGGCGTCGCCCAGGGGCTGGCCGACCGGCTCAAGGCCGCGAACATCCCCACCGTGGCCGTGGCCTCGCAGGTCGGCGACCCCAAGGCGCGCAAGCTCAAGGACGTCTACCCCGGCCTGGTGGCGCTGGTCACCCAGGACGAGTACGCCGCGGGCGGCAAGGCGGGCGAGATCGCGGCCGGCGTCGTGCCGGGCGGCGGCAAGCTCGCGGTCGTGGAGGGCCAGGCCGGGTTCGCCGAGGTGGTCAACCGCTTCCAGGAGTTCCCCACGTCGGCCGCGGCCAAGGGCGCCACGTACGAGGTCGTGGCCCGCCAGCCGGGCGACTGGGTGCAGGACAAGGCCCAGTCGGCCTGCCAGAACATGCTCTCCTCCCACCCCGACACGCAGCTCTTCTACGCCCAGTCCGACGACATGGCCGTGGGCTGCGCCAAGGCGGTGTCGGCGGTCGGCTCCAAAGCCAAGATCGTCGGCATCGGCGGCAGCAAGCTCGGCATCGACGCCGTGCGGTCGGGCGCCATCTCCGGCACCGTCTGCTACAAGCCGGAGGACCTCGGCAAGCTCGCCCTCGACACCCTCTACAAACACCTGACCGGGGAGAAGAAACAGGACGCCGCCTTCGTCACGTACGACACCCCGGCCATCACCAAGAACAACCTCGCCGATTGCACGCCGCAATGGTGAGCCTGCTGTCGCTGGAGGGCATCGGCAAGGAGTTCCCCAACGGGACGGTCGCGCTGCGGGACGCCCGCCTCACCGTGCACGCGGGCAGCGTGCACGGCCTGGTCGGGGCCAACGGCGCGGGGAAGTCCACGATGATCAAGGTCATCGCGGGCGCGCACCCGCCGACCTCGGGGATCGTGCGCTGGAAGGGCGAGCGGGTCGTCTGGCGCACCCCCGGCGCCGCGCGGAAGGCGGGCGTGGCGACGATCATGCAGCACGTGCCGCTCGCCCCCACGCTCACCGTGCTGGAGAACGTCTTCCTCGGCGCGCCCGGACCCTGGCGGCTGCCGCGGTCGAGGCGCGCGGAGTTCGCCCGGCTGCTGGAGCGGGTCGGCTACGCCATCGACCCGGACGCGGAGGTCGCCGGCCTCGCGATCGGCGAGCGGCAGATGGTGGCCGTCCTCCAGGCGCTGGCCACGGGCGCGGAGCTGGTCGTGATGGACGAGCCGACCGCCTCGCTCGCCGAGGGCGAGCGGCAGGTGGTGTTCGACGTGGTCCACCGCCTGTCCGCGCAGGGCACGGCGTTCCTGTACGTCTCGCACTTCCTGGACGAGGTGCTGTCGCTGACCGACCGGGTCACGGTGCTGCGTGACGGCACGGTCGTGGACGAGGGCGCGACCGCGGACTACGACGAGGACCGGCTCGTCCAGGTCATCGTCGGCCGCGACCTCCTCGACGTGGAGCGGCGCAGCGCGGCCCCCGCGCCGCCGGACGCCCCCGTCCTGCTGTCGGTCCGCGGGCTCGGTTCGGCGACGGGCGTGCGCGACGTGTCGTTCGAGGTCAGGGCGGGCGAGGTGGTCGGGCTCGCCGGGCTGCTGGGCTCGGGGCGCTCGGAGATCCTGCACGCGCTCTACGGCGCCGACCCCAGGGCGCACGGTGAGGTGCTGGTCGAGGGCCGCCCGGTACGCCGTGGCCCGCGCGCCGCGGTGGCCGCCGGCATGGCGCTCGTGCCCGAGGACCGCGGCGCCCAGGGCCTGGTGGGCACGTTCCCCATCTGGAAGAACATCTCGCTGCCCGACCTGGCGGCCCTGTCGTCGGGCCGCTCGCTCCCGCGCGAGGCCGCCGAGACCGAGCGGGCCGGTCGGGCCATCGCCGACCTCGGCATCGTCTGCCCCGGCCCGGACGCCCTGCCGGGCGAGCTGTCCGGCGGCAACGCGCAGAAGGTCGTGTTCGGCAAGTGGCTGTACGGCGGCGCGCGGGTGTTCCTGCTCGACGAGCCCACCGCCGGGGTGGACGTCGGGGCCAAGGCGGACCTCCTCGAACTGGTCCGCCGCTTCGCCGCCGGCGGCGGCGCGGTGGTCGTCGTGAGCAGCGAGTTCGAGGAGATCCTCGCGGTGGCGAGCCGGGTGCTGGTCGTGCGCGAGGGCCGGATCGTCGCCGAACGACCGGCACACGAGACATCCGAGGAGGAGTTGCTGATGCTGGCGAACGGATTCAGCGGCGGATTCAGTGGCGAATTCAGCGGCGGATTCAGCGGCGGATTCGGCGAGGGAGGCGCCCACGATGCCGCCTGAGACCCCCGGGCGCTCCCAGTGGGCAGCGGCCCTCAGGCCGGGCAACGCGGGCGTCGTCTACGCGCTCGTGCTGATCGTCGCCGTCCTGACGCTGCTGACCGCCCAGCTGGGCCGCCCGTCCTACCTGTCGCCGACGAACGTCATCAACGTCCTCGACCAGTCCTCCCTCATCGCGATCCTCGCCGTCTTCACCACGGTGGTCCTGATCAGCGGGAACTTCGACCTGTCCGTCGCCTCGGTGGCCGCGTTCTCGGCCGCGACCGTGCTCAGCCTGGTCGCCCCGCTCGGCCTGCCCGCCGCGATGGCGATCGCGCTCGGCGCCGGGCTGGTGTGCGGGTCGGTGAACGGGCTGATCGTGCAGCTCGTCGGCATCAACGCGTTCATCGTGACGCTGGGCACCATGACGGCGGTGCGCGGGCTGGTGCTCATCCTGACCGACGGACGCACGATCACCGCCGAGGACCCGGACGCGCAGCGCTCGCTGATCGCGCTGCAGGCCGGTTACTGGACGGTCCCGCACGTCCTGGCGGTCCTCGGGGCGGCGGCCGTGCTCGCCGGTGTGGTCCTGCTGGCGCGCCGGTCGGGCCGGGCCGGGGTGGTGGCCGTCATCGCGGGCGTGGTGGCCGTCGCGCTCAGCCCGGTGCTCGGGTTCGAGCTGCGGCTGAGCAAGCCCACGTACTATCTGATCGTGATCGCCGGGGTGACCTGGGCGGTGCTGCGCTACACCGTGATCGGCCGCCGCCTGTACGCGGTGGGCGCCAACGCCGAGGCGGCCCGCCTCTCCGGCATCAACGTCAACCGCTACAAGATCGGCGCTTTCGTCCTGAACGGGCTCGGCTCCGGCTTCGTCGGCGTGCTGTTCGCCGCCAAGCTGCTGGCCATCAACCCGACGGGCCTGCAGGGCACCGAGCTGACCGTGCTCGCGGCGGCCATCCTCGGCGGCACCTCGCTGTTCGGCGGCCTGGGCAGCGTGCTGAAGTCCGTGGTGGGGGCGCTGATCCTGTTCACCCTGGACAACGGCTTCAACGTGGTCAACCTGGGCGCCAACTACCAGGGCGTCATCGTGGGCACGGTCGTGGTGGTGGCCGCCGCCATCTACACCGTGGCGGGCAGGCAGAGACAGGTGCGCCGCGTGCGCGAGCCGAAACCGCGACCGACTCTGAGACAGGAGGCGCTGCGATGAGAGGCGTCTGGCACTTCTCCTTCACGGTCTCCGACCTCGACAGGTCCGTGGAGTTCTACCGCGACCTGCTCGGGTTCGCGCTGGTGCACCGGCAGGAGCAGGACAACGACTACACCCGCCGGCTCGTCGGCTACCCCGACGCCGTGCTGCGCGTGGCCCAGCTCGCCGTGCCCGGCCAGCCCCGCGGCGTCTCCACGCACGACCTGGAACTGGTCGAATACGTACGGCCGAAGGGCGCCCCGCGCGACCCGGCCCGCCACCTGCCGGGCGCCGCGCACCTGGCGCTCACCGTCGAGGACGCCCCGGCCGAGCATGCCCGGCTGGCGGCGGCAGGGGTGCGCTTCGTCAACCCGCCCGAGGCGATCACCGCGGGGGTGAACCGGGGCGGCTACGCCTGCTACTTCCTCGACCCCGACGACATCACCTTGGAGCTCGTACAACCGCCGGATAACCCCTAATATGTGCACGCTCAAACGATTGATCACGTGAGGAGGCTGGATGACCGTCGTCGACGCCCACCAGCACTTCTGGAACCTGGAGACGGGCTCGTACCCGTGGCTGACGCCCGAGCACGGGCCGATCCACCGCACGTTCGAGCCGGCGGAGCTCATCCCCCAGCTCGCGGCGGCCGGGGTCGGCCGCACGGTGCTGGTGCAGTCGATGGACTCCTACGCCGACACCGACGCCATGCTCGCGCAGGCCGGCGCGCACGACTTCATCGGCGCGGTGGTGGGCTGGGTGCCGCTGCACCGGCCCGGCGAGGCGGCCGAAGCGCTGGAGCGGTACCGGCGGCATCCCAGGTTCGCGGGGGTGCGGCATCTCATCCACGACGAACCCGACCCCGACTGGGTGCTCCAGGACCCGGTGATCGAGGGGCTCGGGCTGCTGGCCGCGGCCGGGCTGCCGTTCGACGTGGTGGCGGTGCTGCCGCGGCACCTGGAGCACGTGCCGGTGCTGGCCGAGCGGGTGCCCGGGCTGCGGATGGTGATCGACCACCTGGCCAAGCCGCCGATCGCGGAGAAGGGCTGGGAGCCGTGGGCGTCCCTGCTCGCCCGCGCGGCCGAGTGCCCGGGCGTGTACGCCAAGGTGTCCGGCCTGAACACGGCGGCCGACGCCGCCACGTGGACGGCCGGGGACCTGCGGCCCTACGTGGAGCACGCGCTGGAGGCGTTCGGCCCCGAGCGGCTGATGTTCGGCAGCGACTGGCCGGTGGCGCTGCTCGCCGGCGACTACGCGAAGGTGTGGCGGGAGACGAACGTCCTGCTGTCGGGGCTCCCGCCCGCCGACCGCGCGGCCGTACTCGGCGGCACCGCCACCCGCTTCTACGGCCTCCAGGAGGCGCCATGACCCGCCGCCACATCCCCGGCCTGCTCGCCCGGGAGGCCGCCGCGTGATCGACGTGTTCGCGCCCATCTCCGCCGCGGCCGACCTGTCCATCCCGGCCGCGCACCGGCTGCCCGTCGCCGTCGTGGGCGCCGGGGCCATCGTGGACGTGGCCCACCTGCCCGCCTACCGGCAGGCCGGGCTGGAGGTGACCGGCCTGTACGACCTCGACGCCGATCGCGCCGCCGAGGTGGCCCGGCGGCACGGGGTGCCCAGGACGTACGGCTCGCTGGAGGAACTGCTGGCCGACGAGCGCGTGGCCGTGGTGGACATCGCCGTCGCGCCCGGCGCGCAGCCCGGCATCGCGCGGGCGGCGCTGGCGGCGGGCAAGCACCTGATGTGCCAGAAGCCGTTCGCGCCCGACGTGGCGACCGGCCGGGGCATCGTCGACCTGGCGGCGGCCGGCGGCCTGAAGGTCGCGGTCAACCAGCAGCTCCGCTTCGACGAGGGCATCGCCGCCGCCCGGGCCATGGTGCGCGCGGGCTGGATCGGCGAGCCGACGGCGATGACGTTCACCGTGAACATCCTCACCGACTGGAGTGCCTGGGACTGGCTGGTCACCACCGACCGGCTGGAGATCGTCTACCACTCCATCCACTACCTGGACGCGATCCGCTCCATCCTGGGCGACCCCGAGCTGGTCTTCTGCACCGGCAGCCGCACGCCGGGCCAGCTCGCCAAGGGCGAGACGCGCACGATGAGCACGCTGGTGTACCCGGGCGACCTGCGGGCGCTGGTGCACGTCACGCACGAGAACCGCGCCGGCGACCAGGAGGCGTCCTTCCGCCTCGACGGCACGCAAGGCGCGATCAAGGGCACGCTCGGCCTGCTGTACGACTACCCGCACGGCCGCCCCGACACCCTGGCCGTGCACAGCCGGGCGCTGCCGACGGACGGCTGGCTGCCGTACCCGGTGACCGGGCGGTGGCTGCCGGACGCGGTGGCCGGGCCGATGGGCTCGCTGCTGCGGGCCGTCGCGGAGGGCGGCGAGCCGGAGACCTCCGGCGCCGACAACCTCGGCACGCTGCGCCTGCTCGACGCGCTCTACCGCTCGATGGACACCGGCGAGAGCGTGCGCTGCCGCCCGGCGGACAGGGGAGGATCGTCGTCATGAAGCGTTCCCGGGTCACGCTGGCCGACGTCGCCGCCGTCGCCAAGGTCGACCGGGCGGTCGTCTCCCGCGTCGTCAACAAGGACCCCACGCTCAACATCCGGCCGGAGACGCGGGAGCGGGTGCTGGCGGCGATCGAGGAGCTCGGCTACCGGCCCAACGTGGCCGCGCGGAGCCTGCGCACGTCACGGGCGCACATGTTCGGGCTGTTCATCCCCGACTTCGCCAACCCGGTCTACGCGGAGATCATCAAGGGCGCGGAGGCGGAGGCGGCCTCGCAGGGCTACGTGCTGGTCACCGGCAGCGCGTCGGGCGCGGCGCTGGGCGACTACATGGACCGGATCGGGCAGGGCCGCATCGACGGCCTGCTGCTGGCCGGGACCGGCGACGAGTCGGGGCTCATCGCGCAGCTCGACCGGTCCGCCATCCCGTGGCTGATGCTCAACAACCGCAGCAGGAGCGTCAAGCGCTACGTCATCCTCGACGACGCGCGGGCCGCCGCGCTGGCGGTGGAGCACCTCGTACGCCTGGGCCACCGACGCATCGCCCACCTGGCGGGCCCGGCGCGCGCCGACACGGCCACGCGCAGGTCGGCGGGCTACTCGGCGGCGATGCGCGAGGCCGGGCTGCCGGAGGGGCCGATCGTGGCGGCCGACTACACGCCGGCGGGCGGGGCGGCGGCGATGGCCCGGCTGCTGGCCGCCCCCGAGCGGCCGACGGCGGTGTTCGTCGCCAACGTGGCCTCGGCCATCGGGGCGATGGAGGGCGTGCGCGCGGCCGGGCTGGAGATCCCGCGGGACGTCTCGATCGTCGCCGTGCACGATCTGGAGCTGGCCGGCTACCTCAATCCCGCGCTCACGACGGTGCGCATGCCGCTGGGCGAGCTGGGCCGCCGCGGCGTGACCCTGCTGGCCAGTCTGAAGCCGGACGACACGGTGGCGGAGGTGCTGGCCGGGCCGATCGAGCTGATCCAGCGCCGGTCCACGGCTCCCCCGCCCTGAGCCGTCAGGCGTCACGAAGATCCGCTACGGGCCCGGCCGGGAGGCGGGCGACGCCCTGCGCGCGGGCCCGTAATTTGGGACGACCGATTCCACCCCATTGACAGCCCCGCAAACCGCGTCCTACGTTGTGCGAAACGTTTCGACCCCAGCGGATCGGCAGTGGCATGTCTTCGATACGTGACGTGGCGGAGCGGGCGCGGGTCGCGGTGAGCACCGTGTCCGCCGCGCTCAACGGCACCCGCCCCGTGGCGGCGGACACCCGGCGGCGGATCGAGCAGGCGGCGGCCGAGCTGGGATACCGCCCGAGCCTGCTGGCCCGCGGCCTGCAGAGCAAGCGCACCCGCATCCTGGCCCTGCTGTACCCCACCCCGCGTAGCGGTTTCGGGCTGACCGAGATGCAGTTCGCCACCGGCGCCGCGGAGGCGGCCCGCGAGCTGGGCTACCACCTGCTGCTCTCCCCCGAGCACGCCGAGCCGGTCGAGGAGCTGCGCCACATCACGGGGCTGGGGCTGGTGGACGGCGTGCTGCTGATGGAGGTCGGGCTGGACGACGAGCGCACGGAGTACCTCCTGGAGGCGGGCGTGCCGTTCAGCATGATCGGGCGGACCCGCGACCCGGGCTCGATCGACTACGCCGACATCGACTTCGCGGCCACGGCCACGGCCGCCGTGGCGCACGTGGCCGGGCTCGGGCACCGCAAGCTGGCCTTCTTCAACCTCTCGGCCGACCGGCACGCGGCGCGGTACGGGCCCGCGATCCGGGCCGGGGCGGAGTTCGCCGAGGCCGCCCGCGCGGCCGGGATCGGCTACGTCGACGACTTCCGGCCCGGCTCGGCCAACGAGGGCAGGCAGGCGTTCGAGCGGCTGGTCGCCGCGCATCCCGACACGACGGCGCTGGCGGTGATGGACGACGACGCGGCGGTCGGGGTGATCGCGGCCGTGGCGGCGCGCGGCTGGCGGATCCCCGAGGACCTGACGCTGCTTCTGGTGCTGTCGTCGGCGCGGGTCGCCGAGATGTTCCACCCCAGACTCACCACGCTGGAGCCGCCGAGCGCCGAGCTGGGCGGCCTCGGCGCCCGCATGCTCATCGACCGGCTGGCGGGCGACGGGCCGCCCGCGCAGCGGCTGCTGCCCTGTCGCCTCGTCGTCGGCGACAGCTCCGCACCACCCCGCGAAGGCGAAAGGACCGGATCGTGACGGGACGACTGGGCACGCACACGCTCACCGCCGGGCGCGGGCTGCTGTTCGGCGGCGACTACAACCCCGAGCAGTGGCCCGAGCACGTGTGGGCCGAGGACGCCGAGCTGATGCGGGCCGCCGGGGTCAACCTCGTCACGGTCGGCGTCTTCAGCTGGGCGCGCATCGAGCCGGAGCCGGGCAAGCGGGACTTCGCCTGGCTGGACCGGGTGCTCGACCTCATGAGCGAGGCCGGGATCGCGGTGGATCTGGCCACCCCCACCGCCTCGCCGCCCCCGTGGCTGGGGCACCGGTGGCCGCAGACCCTGCCGGTCGACGAGGCCGGGCACCGCCTCTGGTACGGCTCGCGCAACCAGTTCTGCCCGTCGTCCCCCGTCTACCGGGAGCGGGCGCTGGCGATCGTGAGCGACCTGGCCGACCGGTACGCGGGCCACCCGGCCCTGGCGCTGTGGCACGTGGGCAACGAGTACGGCCAGGTCTGCCACTGCGACGACTCCGCCGAGGCGTTCCGCGCCTGGCTGCGGGAGCGCTACGGCGACCTGGACGCGCTCAACGAGGCGTGGGGCACCACGTTCTGGAGCCAGCGCTACAGCGACTGGGCCGAGATCCTCACCCCGCGCCGCGCCCCCTACATCATCAACCCCTCCCAGCAGCTCGACTTCTGGCGTTTCGGCTCCGACGCGCTGCTCGCCCACTTCCGCGCCGAACGCGACCTCCTGCGCGCCAGGACCCCCGGCATCCCGGTCACCACCAACTTCATGGGCCTGTTCAAGCCGGTCGACTACTGGTCGTGGGCGGACGAGGAGGACATCGTCTCCAACGACCACTACCCCGACCCGTCGGACCCGCTCGCGCCCGCCCGCACGGCCCTCACCCACGACCTCATGCGCGGCCTGGCCAAGGGCAGGCCGTGGCTGCTGATGGAGCAGGCCGCCGGCGCGGTCAACTGGCGCCCGCACAACCCGCCCAAACCGCCCGGCCGGCTCAGGCTGGAGTCGCTGCAGGCGCTCGCCCGCGGCGCGGACGGGCTGTGCTACTTCCAGTGGCGGGCCTCCCGGTTCGGCGCCGAGCGCTTCCACTCCGCGATGCTCCCGCACGCGGGACCGGACACCCGCCTGCACGCCGAGGTCCGCGCGCACGGCCGGGAGCTGCGCGAGCTGGCGTCCGTGGCGGGGCAGCCGGTGCCCGCGCGGGTGGCGATGGTGTTCGACTGGGCGAGCTGGTGGGCTCTGGAGGAGCGCGGCCGGCCCAGCGACCGCCTCACCGCGACCGACCAGCTCTTCGGCTACTACCTGCCGTTCTGGGAGCGCGGCGTGACCGTGGACCTGGTGCCCCCGTCCGCCGACCTGCGGAGCTACGCCCTGGTCGTGATTCCGAACCTGTTCCTGATCCGCGACGAGGACGCCGCGGCCGTGACCGCCTACGTGCGCGGCGGCGGGGTCCTGGTCGTGGGCCCGTTCTCGGGGATCGTGGACGAGCGGGCGCACGTGCGTACCGGACGGTTCCCCGCGCCGCTGCGCGAGGTGCTCGGCGCGTCCGGCGAGGAATGGCGGCCCGTGGACGGGCCCGTACGGTGCCGGTGGGCCACCGGGGCGGAGTTCACGGCGCACGCCTGGACCGAGCTGGTCGCCGCGGAGGGGGCCGAATCGGTGGCCGAGTTCGCCGGGGGCGGGCCCGCGGTGCTGAGGCACCGGACCGGGCAGGGGGTCGCCTGGTACGTGGCGACGATGCCCGAGCCGGACGCGCTCGGCGAGCTGGCCGCGCGGGCGCTGGCCGACGCGGGCGTGCGGGGAGTCCTGCCGGACCTGCCGCCCGGCGTCGAGGCGGTGCGCCGCGGCGACGTGCTGTTCCTGCTCAACCACGGCTCGGAGGCGGCACGCGTGCCGCTCCCCCACCCGGCCACCGACCTGCTGACCGGATCCGCCGTGGACGGCCAGATCATGTTGGCTCCCCAGGCGGTCGCGGCCCTCGTTCAAGGAGCGGATTGACCTCCTCCCCTCGTAAACGAGGGGGATTCCAACCGTCGCCGGTTGGCCTTCCTGCTTCACCGCCGGTCGCCCGCCCGAGAGGACTCTCGTTGAGGTCTTACACCAGCTCCACAGGCGTTTCAGCTCTCCGCCGGCCCGGCGGCGAGCACGTTGCGTGCGGCGTTGACGTCACGGTCGTGGGCCGCGCCGCAGCCGCAGGTCCATTCCCGGACGTTCAGCGGCATCGCCTCTTGCAGGCTCCCGCAGGCCGAGCACAGCTTGGAGGAAGGGAACCAGCGATCCACCGCCACCAGCGTGCGCCCGTACCAGGCGGCCTTGTACTCCAGCATCATCC